>JBFINI010000092.1:0-9837 GCA_041611275.1 Burkholderiaceae bacterium | reverse complement strand
CGCCGAGTTGCTGTACGACGACCCCGAGCCAGCCGGACCGCCGCTGACGCTCGCTGCCGCCGTGCAAAAAGCGCTCGACCTGAATCTGAATCTGCGCCTGGCGCAGTCCGCTGTCGATGCCGGCCGGCAGGACATCCGCCTGGCCCGCTCGGCGTTGCGGCCGCAGATCGGCATCGCCGCCGCGCAGACTGCGATCGAAAGCGACGACGCGCGCGGCACGCCGGGCCGGGCGCAACACACTACCGGCACCTCGATCCGCTTCGAGTTGCCGCTGTACTCGGAGCCGGCCCGCGCCAATGTCGACGTGCAGACGCAGCTGCAATCGGCGCGCGAACTCGACCGCGACCAGGTACGGCTCGACATCGTGCTGGCCACCGCCGACGCTTACCTCGCCGTGTTGCGCGGGAAGACCAACGAGCGCATCCAGAAGGACAATCTGCGGCTGACCCGCTCCAACCGTGAACTGGCGCAGGCACGGCGGCGCATCGGCACCGCCGGGCCGAGCGAGGTCTACCGCTGGGAAAGCGAGGTCGCCATCGCCCAGCGCAGCGTGGTCGAAGCGCAGACCGCCACGCGCCTGGCCGAACTAGCGATCAATGCGCTGCTGCACCGGCCGCTCGAAGAAGCGGTTGCCACGGCCGAGGTTGGTCTCGACGAGCCGGTGTTGATCTCCAGCCAACAGCGCTTGTACGAGCTGATCGACAACCCGGCCAGCTTCCGCGTGTTTCGCGATTTCGTCGTGCGCGAGGGCCTGGCCGCAGTGCCCGAGCTACGCGAGATCGATGCGCTGATTCTGGCGCAGGAGCGCACGCTCGAATCGGCGCGGCGCGCCTACACGCACCCGCAGGTGAGCCTGGTCGCCAGCCGCAATGACACCTTCGCCCGCGGCGGTGCGCGAGGCCCGAATCTGGCGGGCGTCAACGACCACGACACCACCGTGATGCTGCAACTGACGCTGCCGCTCGGCACTGGCGGCGCCCGCAGCGCGCAGCGGGCAAAGGCCTACGAGGAACTGACCGGGCTGCGCGTGCAGCGGCAGGCAGTGGCCGAGCGGATCGAACAACGCACGCGCGCGGCGCTGCACACGGCGCGCAGCGCGCTCACCGCGATCCGCCTGTCGCGCGACGCGGCCAATGCCGCCGAGGCCAATCTCGATGTCGTGCGCGATGCGTACTCGCAGGGCACGGTGTCGATCCTCGATCTGCTCGACGCGCAGAATGCCGCGCTGGTGGCCGAACTTCGCGCCGCCACCGGCGTGTACGACTTCCTGCGCAGCTTGATGGAGGTCGAGCGTGCGGCAGCGCGTTTCGATTTCTTCCTCACGCCGCAGGATCAGGCCGATTGGCTCATTCGCGTGGAGCGCTACTTCGGCGAGCGCGGTGTGTCCGTACCCAGACACTGACAGGAGGCTGCCGTGAAAGTTGCTATCGGATGGAAACGAGCAGCGCTGGCCGGCCTGGCGATCGCCGCGGCCGTCATCGCCGTGTTTGCGTGGCAATACTTGCAGCCGCCCGGGCTGCCGGAAGACATCGCTTTCGGCAACGGCCGCCTGGAAGCGACCGAGGTCGACATCACGACCAAGTTCGCCGGGCGGCTGGCCGAGGTCACCGTCAAGGAAGGCGAAGACGTCGAGGCCGGGCAGGTGCTGGCGCGACTCGACGTGCGTGAAGTCGAGGCCGAACTGCGTCAGGCGCAGGCGCTGGTCAAGCAGGCGCGCAAGCAGCGCGGCGCCGCCGCCGCAATCATCGCGCAGCGCCGCAGCGAAGTGGTGCTGGCGGAGAAGAACCTGGCGCGTGCGCGCGAGCTGTACGAAAACCGGAACATCCCGATCGAGCAGCTGCAGCGCGGCGAAACGGCCGTGCAGGCGGCGCGGGCCGTGCTCGCCGCGGCCGAGGCCGATCTGGCCACCGCTGAGGCGGCGATCGAAGCGGCGCAAGCGCGCGTCGAATCGGTGCGCACGCACATCGACGACAGCGTGCTGGCGAGCCCGCTGGCCGGGCGCGTGCTTTACCGGCTGGCCGAGCCGGGCGAAGTACTCGCGCAAGGCGGCAAGGTCTTCACCGTGCTCGATCTGACCGACGTGTCGATGACGATCTTCCTGCCGACGCTCGAGGCCGGCCGCGTGCGCATCAACGACGAGGCGCGCATCGTCATCGATGCGCTGCCCGGTGCGACGATCCCGGCAACGGTGTCGTTCGTCTCGCCGGAGGCGCAGTTCACGCCGAAGGAAGTCGAAACCCGCACCGAACGCGAGAAGCTGATGTTCCGCGTCAAGGTGCGCATTGATCCGGCGCGGCTTGCCGAGCACGTCGGCATCGTCAAGGCCGGTGTGCCGGGCGTGGCTTATGTGCGGCTCGGTGACGACGTGCAATGGCCGCTGTCGTTGCAGGTCCGGCCGCTTGGCGAAAGCGTCGGTGCGGCACACGGCAGCGTCGCACCCACAGCGCATGGGCCGCTGCGACGATCCGACTGAGGCCAATGACGGCAGCCGCTTTGCCCGCCGCGCCGGTCGCCCGCCTGGACGGTGTGAGCCACCGTTACCGCAAGGTGACGGCGCTCGGCGAAGTGACGCTCGACATCCCCGCCGGCTGCCGCGTCGGGCTGATTGGGCCGGATGGTGTGGGCAAGTCGAGCTTGCTGGCGCTGGTCAGCGGCGCGCGCCGCATTCAAACCGGAACAGTCGAGGTGTTCGGCGGCGACATGCGCCGCGCCGGCTTTCGCAACCGCATCTCGCCGCGCATCGCCTACATGCCGCAGGGGCTCGGGCGCAACCTGTACGCGACCCTGTCGGTCGCCGACAACGTCGATTATTTCGGGCGCCTGTTCGGACAGGGCCGTGCCGAGCGCAACGAGCGTATCGGCGAGCTGCTGGCGAGCACGGGGCTGGCGCCGTTTCGCGACCGCCCGGCATCGAAACTGTCCGGCGGCATGAAACAGAAAGTCGGATTGTGCTGCGCGCTGATCCACGATCCGGACCTGCTGATCCTCGATGAGCCCACGACCGGCGTCGATCCGCTGTCGCGCCGCCAGTTCTGGGAGCTGATCGACCGCATCCGGGCGCGCCGTCCTGGCATGAGCGTGATCGTCGCCACGGCCTACATGGAAGAAGCCGAGCGTTTCGACTGGCTGGTGGCGATGAATGCCGGCCGTGTACTCGCCACCGGCAGCCCTGAAGAACTCAAGGCCCGCACCGGCACGGCGTATCTCGATGCAGCGTTCATCGCCCTGCTGCCCGAGGCGCAGCGTGCCCGTCATCGCGCGCTGACCGTGCCGGCGCGGGTAATCGAGCCGGGCGCTGCGCCAGCGATCGAGGCCGACGGGCTGACGATGCGCTTCGGCGAGTTCACCGCCGTCAATCGCGTGAGCTTCCGCATCGAGCGCGGCGAGATCTTCGGCTTCCTTGGCTCCAACGGCTGCGGCAAGACGACGACGATGAAAATGCTGACCGGCCTGCTGCCGCCGAGCGCGGGCGAGGCGAAGCTCTTCGGCCTCCCGGTCGATCCGCGCGACCTGGCCACACGCAAGCGGGTCGGCTACATGACCCAGGCGTTTTCGCTGTACTCCGAGCTGACGGTGCGGCAGAACCTGATGCTGCATGCGCGACTGTTTCATCTACCGACCGAGCAGATCGCGCCGCGCGTGACGGAGCTGATCGAACGCTTTGACCTCGGCGCGCATGCCGAACTGCTCGCCGCCGAGCTACCGCTCGGCATCCGTCAGCGGCTGTCGCTGGCCGTGGCGATGGTGCACAAGCCGGAGATGCTGATTCTCGACGAGCCCACCTCGGGTGTCGATCCGGTCGCGCGCGACCAGTTCTGGGAACTGCTGGTCGACATCTCGCGCCGCCAGGGCGTGACGATCTTCATCTCGACCCACTTCATGAACGAGGCCGAGCGCTGCGACCGCATCTCGCTGATGCACGCCGGCAAGGTGCTCGCCAGCGATACGCCGGCGGCGCTAAGGCAGGCGCGTGGTGCTAAGACGCTGGAAGAATCCTTCATTGCCTGCCTGGAAGAAGCGGCTGGCAGGGAAACGCAAGAGCCCCTCGCCGCGGCGGCTACGGTGAGGCCGGCCGCGGCAGCCTCGCGCGGCGGCTTCAGGCTGGCACGTCTGCTCGGGGTGGCGCGCCGCGAGACACTGGAGCTGTGGCGCGATCCGATCCGGCTCACCTTCGCCTTGTTCGGCTCGGTGCTGCTTATGGTGCTGCTCAGCTACGGCATGACCTTTGACGTCGAACAACTCCGCTTTGCGGCGCTCGACCGCGACCAGACCCCGGCCAGCCGCGATTATGTGCAGAACATTGCCGGCTCGCGCTATTTCCTCGAGCGCCCGCCGCTCTACGACCAGGCCGCGCTCGATGCGCGCATGCGCAACGCCGAGCTGAGCCTTGCGATCGAAATCCCATCCGGCTTTGGCGCCGATCTGCGGCGTGGCCGTTCGCCGGAGGTCGGCATGTGGATCGACGGCGCCATGCCGTTTCGCGCCGAGACCATTCGCGGCTACGTGCAAGGCCTGCACTACCAGTACCTGGCCGATCTCGCCACTCGCAGCGGGGTGACGTCGCCGGTGGCCGCGGCCGAGATCGAGGCGCGCTACCGCTACAACCAGGACTTCGAAAGCTTCAACGCCATGGTGCCCGCCATGATCGCCATCTTGCTGGTGTTCATCCCGGCGATGCTGACCGCGCTCGGGGTGGTGCGCGAAAAGGAGTTGGGCTCGATCACCAATCTGTACGTCACGCCCATGACCCGGCTGGAATTTCTGCTCGGCAAACAGCTGCCGTATGTCGCCCTCAGCATGATCGGTTTTTTTGGGCTGATGGCGCTGTCGGTGTCGCTGTTCGGCGTGCAGTTCAAGGGCAGCTTCGCAGCCATCAGCGTCGGCGCGCTGCTGTACGTCACCGCCACCAGCGGCCTGGGGTTGTTGATGTCGACCTTCACCCGCTCGCAGGTGGCGGCGGTCTTCGGCACCGTCATCGCCACCATGACGCCGGCGTTCGCGTTCTCCGGTTTCAGCTCCTCCGTCTCGGCGCTGGAGGGCGGCGCCGCGGTGTTCTCCAAGATCTACCCCACCACCCATTTCCTGGTCATCAGCCAAGGCACCTTTGGCAAGGCACTGGGCTTTGGCGACCTCACCGAGCAATTTACGGCGCTGGCGCTGTTCGTGCCGGCCATAACCGTGCTGTGCGCGGTGCTGCTGCGCAAGCAGGAGAAATGACATGCAGCGCCTCGCCAACATCCTGCAGCTCGGGGTCAAGGAGATGCGCAGCCTGTGGTTCGACAAGGTACTGCTGATCTTCCTGATCTGGTCGTTTTCTTTCGGTCTGTACGAGGCGGCGAGAAGCCAGTCGGCCGAACTGCGCAACGCATCGGTGGCGGTGGTCGACGAGGACCGCTCGCCGCTGTCGCTGAGGCTGCTCGGCGCATTGCGCCCACCGGAGTTTCTGCCGCCCAGGCTAATCGGATTCGCCGACGTCGATCCCGGCCTCGATGCCGGGCTTTTCACCTTCACCCTGCACGTTCCCGCCAATTTCCAGCGCGACGTGCTGGCCGGTCATCGCCCGGCCATCCAGCTCAACATCGATGCCACGCGCATGAACGAGGCGTTCATCGGTGCCGGCTACATCCACAACATCGTCACCGACGAGGTGACACGCTTCGTGCAGGGCTATCGCGGCGATCCGGCGCTGCCGATCCAGCTCACGACCCGCATGCGGTACAACCCCAACCTCAACGGCGTGTGGTTCTTCGGGGCCATGGAACTGGTCAACAACATCACCTTCCTATCCATCATCCTGGCCGGCGCGGCGCTGATCCGCGAGCGCGAGCACGGCACGCTCGAACATCTCTTGGTCATGCCGCTCACGCCGTCCCAGATCATGGCCGCCAAGGTCTGGGCCAACGGCCTGGTGGTGCTGGCGGTGGCGGCGGCCTCGCTCGCGATTGTCGTGCAAGGCGCGCTGGCCATGCCGGTCGCCGGCTCGGTGGCGTTGTTCCTGCTCGCCGCCGCCCTGAACCTGTTCGCGACCACCGCGCTCGGCATCCTGCTCGCCACCATCGCGCGCTCCATGCCGCAGTTCGCACTGCTCATGATCCTGGTGGTGGTGCCCTTGCAGATGCTGTCCGGCACCAACGCACCGACCGAGAGCATGCCGCTCGCGGTGCAGACCGTCATGCTGGCGGCGCCAACCACGCACTTCGTGAGCCTCGCCCAGGCGGTGCTGTTCCGCGGCGCCGGCCTTGATGTGGTGTGGCCGCAGCTGCTGGCCATCGGGGCAATCGGCACCGCGTTTTTTGCCGTCGCGCTGATGCGGTTCCGGCGCAGCATCGCACTGACATGAAAGGCACCGATGCCGGCGAGTCCAGGCGCTGCAGGCAAGTTGGCAAGGAGATGGGTCTTGCTCCCGCCTTTCTTGTCCTCTACTTGCTGGGCGTCATTGCACTGGACGCCGTCACCAAAGGTCTGTTCCCCTTTCGGCACATCGTCGCCTCATCGGTTGCCGAAGTTGTCGCCCTATGTTTGCTCGGATACAGGCGGGATTGCACCCGTGAAACCGAGCAACAACACAGCGCGAATGCCTAGGCCTGACGCCGTCACTGGCCGATCCGACTTGACCGCAATCAACACGCGGCGTGTGCGGCGCCGTGCAATGCATGCGAGGTGTTGTGTCCCGCGGGAAGTCACCGGCACGGGCACGCTTCGTTCAACCAGCATTCGCAGGAGGAGCAAATGAAGGACATCGACACTCTGTTCAGCAAGGCCATTGGCGAAATCGAACGCATGTTGAACACCAAGACCGTGGTCGGTGACCCGATCACCGTCGAAGGTAATACGCTGATCCCGCTGGTCAGCGTCGGCTTCGGCTTCGGCGTCGGCGCAGGCGAAGGCAACGATCCGAAGAAGGGTGCCGGCAGCGGCGGCGGCACCGGGGGCGGTGGCGGCGTAAAGCCGGTGGCGCTGGTCGTCATCAACAAGGACGGCGTGCGCGTCGAAAGCGTCAAGGGCGGCGCCGCCTCGCTGGTAGAGAAGATCGCCGACGTCGCAGGCAAGTACGCCTCGGCGGAGAAGGACAAGACCGCCGCGTAGGCGCGACGTGACTGCGGCGCTGATCGCTGTTGCCGTTCTTGCGGGGCTGCTGGCGGTGCCCGTCAATGTGGACTTTCGCTGCGAGGGCATCGAGCCGCTGGGCGGGCAGGTCACGATTCGCTGGTTGTTCGGAGCGGTGGCGCTGCGTGTTCCGCTTCGGCGCGCCAGCAGTCGCAGCAGCGATTCGCGGGCGCAGCCACCGGCCGGCCGGGCACCCGCGATAGGAGCCGCGCGTCGCCGTCGCGGCAACGCTGTCGCAATCCTGCGGCAAGCCGAGTTTCGCCGGCGAGTTCTGCGCCTGCTTCGCGACCTCGTCGCCGCGGCCCGGTTTCATGAGCTTCGACTCCGCCTGCGGCTCGGCCTGGGCGACCCGGCGGATACCGGTCAACTGTGGGCATTCTTATGGCCGTTGGCGACAGCGGCGCACAACCTGCGCAATGCCGACGTGCGAATCGAGCCGGACTTCATCGACGCCGCATTCGAGTTTCGCGCTGCAGGCCGGCTGCGATTGATCCCGCTGCAAATAATTGCGCTGGCGATCGGTTTCATCCTGTCGCCAGTGTCCATTCGCGCCTGGCGCAGGCTGGCCAGCCGCCATGCCTGAGCGCAACGAGCACACCGAGATGCTTGTTGCCGGCGCAGCGGTGTCGGTCGGCGCCGTCACCGTGCTGCCGATCGAGCGCGTCGTGCTGCGTGCGCGGCGCGGCGATGGCCGCTGGTGGTTTGCGGCCACCAAAGAACCCTATGCGCTGGTGCTGCGCGATGCTGGCGGCATACGCGCCTTCGATACCACCGCCGCGACAATTCCCATCGAAACGCTGCGCGAACTGTTTCCGAAACTCGACGTCGCGCTGGCGGCGATGTGATCAGTCGAAGGTGCTGACTGTCGCCTGTCCCGCCGAACAGCGCCGCCCCGCGCGCGTGCAGGACCGGCCGATCAAGTCGCGAGCTACGATGCCACATAGTTCGACGTAAGCAAGGCAACCAACGGCACTTCAACGGCGAGCAGCGGTCCTGCTGCAGCTAGCGCCGTGAAACCCTTCGCCGCGGCAAAGATCGTGCTGACGATCAGGCCGAGGACGTACGGCCACAGCCTAAAGGGAAAATACGCGATCCTGAATCTGGCAAAGAAGGACACGATAGTCAGCATGAGTCCTGCCGCCGACCGAAGACTCACCCGCACTGGAGTGAACCCCGGGCGGTTGACGGGAAGGCGCAGTTGAATTGACCCAATTCGAAGCGGCTGATGAGATACAGCTATTTCCCGTCTCGTGACCGCGGCTCCAGGTTGCACCCCCAAAGAACCGCGCGCCCGGCTTGTCCTAGCTAGGCGAATGACATTCGCTAATGCGCCTTCAAAAAGCGGGCGTAGGCAACCGTACTCCTCAACCTTGACGGCGGCGTTTCGCAACGGCTGGTTATGAGGTTTGCTTGGCCAAGAACGACGGCTGCCATTGTCGCTGAGATGGCTCGACGGCCATCGTTCGCGCTTTGGAAAGCCTCGCCGCCTCAACGCACGCGCGCGACCGTTGGCAAGGCTGTTCCATTACTTCGATTTCGTCAGCTACGGCATGGAACTCAGCGCTTAGTGCGATGACTCGGAAACCTGTCCGGTCGCTTGGTTCAGCGCAGGTCTCGAAAACGTGCGTAGTTCTGACAAATCCATTGGTGTCGATTTCGCGTGTTCGCCAACCGATCTAGCGGGCGATGCAGGAAGTTTTCACGGCGATCGGCATCTCCGTTCACTGAAGTGCCTGATTGTTGATTTTGGCGTTGCGCGCACGGCACGGAGCCATGTCCGCTACATCTCGACTGCGCCGCTTCGATCCTGCGGCAAGTTACTCGGACTGGTCATAGCGCTTTCCGGGTCGCAATCTGTCAATGTCCGCAATGGGGAGAGACCGACTCGATTGCTACTGGTCGACGAGCGATGACAGCTCCACTTTGACACCAGACGTTGCCGACGACCGCTTCGGAGCGCGCCAATGACGCTTCATGGCCGTTTTGCGACGCCTGCAAACGAACCGGCCAACTTCAGGCGTCAATTCGACGGAGGCGCTTTCTCGACGACGATCATCGCCGGCACGACACCAAAGGTCCGACGGAACGAACGCGTCAGGTGTGAGGAGTCGGCAAAGCCGGCCGCATGCGCGGCATCGGTCCAGGTCTGCCCGGCCATCGCCGACTGCACGGCCGCGTTCAGGCGCAGCCACAGCAGCCAGGCGCGATAGGTCGTGCCAGTCTCGCCAACGAACAGATGGCGAAACCGGCTCGGCGAAAGGTGCGCCAGCGCAGCGGCCTGCGGCAGCGACAGGTTGGCGTCCGGTCGCGCGCGCAGCCAGTCGACGACGGCCAGGACGCGTCTGTCGATCGGCCTGGGCGCAGTGGCACCCGCGACGTCGGCCAGGGCCCGTTGCGCCGCCTCGACCACTTCGCCGTCCGCCGCACCGGACGCGTAGGGCGGAACGAGCGCCGAACGCAGCGTACGCGCGTCCGCCGCATCGAGGTCGGCGATGTGCTCGGACGCAAAACGCGCCAGCAGCGCGCGACCGTATCGCGATTCCGGTTCGACGAAGACCTGCGCAACGCTCGCGCCAAGACCGTCGAACTGATGCTTCAAGTTCGGCGGCACCAGCGCGGCGCAGGCGTGCGATTCGGTTGACCGCGTATCCACCTCGCGCAGATCAAAGGCGCCGTCGAGCGCAATCGAAATCTGGATGGCGTGGTGCGCGTGCGGTTTGGCCTGCCCGG
>JBFINI010000091.1:0-9929 GCA_041611275.1 Burkholderiaceae bacterium | reverse complement strand
GCGAGGCCAAGCATGAGGAGGAAGCCGAGCCTGCGGCGGTAGGCAGCGCGCGCCTCATCGATCAGCAGACGACGTCGCAGCGAGCTCCACTGCAGCGCGAAACCCACGCCGAACAGAAAGGCGAAGATCGACAGGAACTTCGACGAGACGAGCGTGCCGATCAGCAGGTAGACAACCGTGTCCATGCAGCTCGGCGGCGCGGCGAAAAAGCCGAGCGGATCGCCGGCGCCCCACGCATACGACTGGATGTTGACCTGCAAGATGCCGGCCAGCGCAAAGGCGCGCAGCGCGTCGACGACATCGATACGCGCGCGGTTCAATGACCCGCTTCCGCTGCCCTGGGAAACGCTGCTGGCGAAGGGTCAGCCCACTTCGTTGCGGCCCATCTGCGACAGCTTGGCCTTCAACCAGCGCTCGACCGACGGAAAGACGAACTTGCTGACGTCGCCGCCGAGCGTCGCGATCTCGCGCACGATGCTGCCCGAGATGAACTGGTACTGGTCCGACGGCGTCAGGAACATCGTCTCGACGTCCGGCAGCAGGTAACGGTTCATGCCGGCCATCTGAAACTCGTACTCGAAATCGGAGACCGCCCGCAGGCCGCGCACGATCACCCGCGCCTGGTGCTGGCGGACGAAGTCGCTCAGCAGGGTCTTGAAGCCAGCAACCTCGACGTTCGGATAGTGCCCGAGCACTTCGCGCGCGATCGACAACCGTTCATCGAAAGAAAAGAACGGCCGCTTGGCGCGGCTGTCAGCCACGCCGACCACCAGCTTGGCGAACAAGCCGGCGGCGCGCCGCACGAGATCCTCGTGCCCGCGCGTCAGCGGGTCGAACGTGCCCGGGTATACGGCGATGACCATTGGTGTCCTTTCTGAACGTTCAGGCGTTCACTGCCCGGCGCCGATTATTCAGGCAATGCACTGTCGCAGCAAATGAAAACAGACGCGGCCGGCGCGTGCCGCGCGCACCAGTTCAAGGCCATGCGCCGCCGCGTCGGCCGCGTGGATCGGCTCGTCGGTTTCTGCGTAGAGCAGGCCATCCTGCGCGAGCAATGGCCGTGCGGCGTCGATCGCCGGCCACATCAGCCCGGTGTCGAAAGGTGGGTCGAGGAAAACGATCTCGAATGCACCTCGCGGCAGACTTGCGGCCACCGCCAGCGCCTCGCCGGCAACGATCTCGATCTGCGCGGCGCCGAGCTTCTCGCGCAGTGCATGCATCCGCCGCAACAGTTGTGGTTGGTGTTCGACCAGCAGCACCCGCGCCGCGCCGCGCGAGGCCAGTTCGAAACCGAGCGCGCCCGAACCGGCAAACAGATCCAGGCCGCGCACGCCGCCGAAATCCGGCCGGAGATGCGCCAGCCAGTTGAACAGCGTCTCGCGCACGCGATCCGGGGTCGGTCGCAGGCCGGCCACATCGGGCACCTGGATCGGCGTACGCCGCCAGGCGCCGCCGATGATGCGTACCCGCTGCGGCGCCGCGCCGTGTCCTGCCAGGCGGCCGGAGCTCGGGCCCTTGGTCACTTAAACTGCGCCCCCTCGTCGACGAAAATGGATTCTCGCAGAGCATGAGCGCTGACAAAGGCGGCTGGCTCGGCAGGCTGAAAAAAGGCCTCGAACGCACGCGCGTGAACATCGTTGGCGTGTTCTCGGGCGGAGTCATCGACGATGCACTGTTCGACGACCTCGAAGTCGCGCTGCTCAGTGCCGATTGCGGCGTGACGACGACCCGGGAACTGCTGGCTGTGCTGCGCGATCGCATCAAGCTTAAAGGCCTGAAGACCCCGTCCGAAGTGCGCGACACGCTGCGCGACGAGCTGGCGCGACGACTGGCGCCGTGCGAAGCGACGATCGACCTGGCGCAGGGGCGGCCGCTGGTGATGATGGTCGCCGGCGTGAACGGCGCCGGCAAGACGACCTCGATCGGCAAGCTGGCGCACTGGCTGGCCGACCAGCACAAGACGGTCCTGCTCGCCGCCGGCGACACGTTTCGCGCCGCCGCGCGCGAACAGCTTGCGGTGTGGGGCCAGCGCAATGGCGTCGAGGTGATTGCGCAGCAAAGCGGCGATCCGGCCGCCGTTGTCTTCGACGCGGTGGCCGCGGCGCGCGCGCGCGGCATCGACGTGCTGGTTGCCGATACTGCCGGTCGGCTGCCAACGCAGCTGCACCTGATGGACGAACTGAAGCGGGTGAAACGTTCGATCGGGAAGAGCCTGGACGGTGCGCCGCACGAGGTGATCCTGGTGCTCGATGGCACCAACGGCCAAAACGCGCTGGCACAGGTCAAGGCCTTCGATGAGGCGGTTGGGCTGACGGGGCTCGTCATCACCAAGCTCGACGGTACTGCCAAAGGCGGCGTGCTGGCTGCGATCGCGCGCGAACGGCGCGACAAGCCGTTGCCCATTTACTTCATCGGCGTCGGCGAGAAACTCGACGACCTGCAGCCGTTCGTAGCCGAACGGTTCGCCGCCGCGCTGGTCGGGGCGGACTGACGGCCGTTGCCACACCGCCGCAGCGCGTCGCAATTCCCGATGGGGCCGTCGCAAAGCCGAGGCGCAAAAAACGTCAGCGGTTCGGCTCGGACAGCAGCGCGGATTTGGCGCTCGCGGCGCGCGCTGCGTTGCGCGGCTTCGGCGGTGCGGGACGCCGGCCGTCGATCACGTGCATCAGCGCCAGGTACGGGTGGCGCAGCATCATCCGCGGACCGGCAAAGCGCATCACCTCGCGCACCTGCTCGCGCTCGCGCGGCCCATAGCAGTGAATCTGGCAGTTGCTGCAAGTGGGTTTGGCCGGACCATACGGGCAGGCCGCCAGCCGCTTTGTCGCGTAGGCAAACAGCAGCTCGCATTCATCGCACAGTGCGATGGCCGCCCTGCCGTGCTGCGCCCGGCAGTAAATGCCGAGCATCACGCGGATCGTGTTCAGTTCTCGGGCCAGGTGCGGTTCGAGCAGCCGCTCGCGGCGCGCTTCGGAGCTTGTCATGCAGCGATGGTGCGGGCGTCGGGCGCCGTCGCCACTGCGCTGGATCAAACTTCCTTGCCGTCCGCCCCATGTGCTTCGCTACGATCGTGCTTGCCTGACACGAGGAGATGACCCGCCATGCGCAAACTTGCCACCGCCCTGCTTCTGGCCGCCTGCGCCACGACCACCAGCGCGCAGGACTATCCGAACCGACCGATCACGATGATCGTGCCCTTCCCGCCTGGCGGTGTCGCCGATACGGTGGGGCGCCCGGTCGCCGAGGCGATGTCGCGCGCGCTGAAGCAATCTGTCGTTGTGGAGAACCGTGCCGGCGCCGGCGGCGGCATCGGCATGGCCGCCGCCGCCAAGGCCGCGCCTGACGGCTACACTGTGCTGCTGGCGTTGTCGTCGATCTCGATCATTCCCGAGGCTGACACGCTGCTGAAGCGCTCGCCAATGTACGAGCTGAAGCAATTGGAGCCGATCGCCCGCTTCACCGCCGATCCGACCGTGCTTGCTGTGCGCGCCGACAGTACGTGGAAGACGGCCGCCGAGTTCATCGCTGCGATGAAGGCCAAGCCCGCCTCGTATTCGTATGGCTCGTCGGGTAACTACGGCACCATGCACGTGCCGATGGAGATGCTTAAGGCCGCCGCCGGCTTCCGGCTGCTGCACATTCCCTACACCGGCGCCGGACCGGCCGTCATTGCGCTGCTCGGCGGCCAGATCGACGCCGTCGCGGCGGGACCAGCCGCCATCGTCCAGCATGTGCGCAGTGGCAAGTTGCGCGCGCTGGCGCATTGGGGTGAAGGCCGATTGATGTCGCTGCCCGACGTGCCGAGCCTGACCGAGGTGGGCTATCCGGTCAGCTTCTCGCAGTGGTCCGGTCTGTTCGTGCCCGCATCGACCCCCGCTCCGGTCATCGCCAAGCTGCGCGAGGCGGCGCGCGCCGCGGCCAGCGACGCCAAGGTGCAGCAGGTAATCAACGGCGCCGGCAGTCCTGTCCTCTACCTCGATGCGCCGGAGTTCCGCCAGTTCTGGGACCAGGACGCGAAGAAGATGGTCGGTGCCGTGCGAGCGATCGGGCGCATCGACTAGCCGACGCAGCGGGCAGTCCAGTCAACGAAGTCGGCGGCGCCTTGGTCAAGCTGCGCGGCGCCAACGTGGAGCGAATTGAGCGCCGCCTACAATCGACTCGATGAAGACTCCGGCGGAATCGCGCCATGCAACTGGCCGCCGTTGACCTTGGCTCGAACAGTTTCCGCCTGCAAATGGGCCGCGCGCAAGGGCGGCACATCGAGCAGCAGGGCTACTGGAAAGAGACGGTCCGCCTCGCTGCCGGCGTCGGCGCTGACCAGCGCATCTCCGCCAAGGCGATCGAAGCGGCCTGCGAGTGCCTGGCACGGATGAACGAGCGCCTGCGCGGCCTGGCGCCCGAACAGGTGCGCGCGGTGGGAACGCAAACACTGCGCTCGGCCATCAACAGCGATGAATTCCTGCTCGAAGCGCAGCACGCGCTCGGCTATCCGATCGAAATCATCTCCGGACGCGAGGAGGCGCGGCTGACCTTCGAGGGCTGCATGCATTCGTCCCCGCCGTCGAAGGCGGCGCGGCTGGTCGTCGACATCGGCGGCGCATCGACCGAACTGATCGTCGGCACCGGCTTCGAGGCCGCTGTCGCCGAGTCATACAAGGTCGGCTGTGTTAACACGACGCTGCGCTTCTTCAAGGACGGCGTGCTCGACCGCGCCAATTTCCGCAAGGCGCAGGTGGCCGCCGCGGCCGAAATCGAGGAAGCGGTGCCGGTGTTCGGTCGCTCTCAGTGGCAGGAGGCCTTCGGCGCCAGCGGCACCGTTGGCGCCGCCGCCGAGGTGATCCGGCAGGTCGGCTGGGGAGACGGCAGCGTCATCACCCGCGAATCAGTGCTGACGCTGCGCCATCTGCTGATCGAGTACGGCGAGATCAAGCGGCTGAAGTTGCCGGGGGTGAAGCCCGAGCGCGCGCAGGTGTTTGCCGGCGGCATCGCCGTGCTTGGCGCGCTGTTCGAGGAACTCGGCATTTCGGAGCTGATTCCCGCGCGCGGCGGCCTGCGGCTGGGGCTGCTGTACGACCTGCTCGGCCGGCGCGAACGGCGCGACCTGCGCGACGCGACGGTAGCCCGGCTGCAGAAGCGCTTCGATGTCGATCGCACGCAGGCGCAGCAGGTCGCGCGCGTGGCGCGCGAGTTGCACGATGCGCTCGACCCGCAGGCCGACGAGGAAAGCGTCAAGCGGCTGGCCTGGGCGGCCGCGCTGCACGAAGTCGGTTTCGCGATCTCGCACAATGACCACCACAAGCATGGCGCCTATCTGGTGCGTAACGCCGACCTGGCCGGGTTCTCAACCTCCGATCAGCAGCGCATCGCCACGCTGATCCTCGCCCAGCGCGGCAATCTGAAGAAGGTTGCCGATGTGCTGACCGACCCGTCGCGCGCCGCCAAGGTGCTCGCGTTGCGGCTGGCCGTGATCCTGTGCCATGCGCGGCGGGCGATCGACCTGCCGAAGTGGACCGTACGCGCATCGCGCGGACGATTCGACCTGCGCCTGGACGGCGATTGGATGGCTCGGCATCCGTTAACCGCGTTCCTGCTCGAAGAGGAATGCGCGCAGTGGGATCGCGTCGGCACGCGGCTGACAGTGAAGGCGCAATAGACTCTGCATTTGCCGACTGATGATCTTGCGCCTTGTCCGCCGCCCGGCCATGGTCACGGCGGTCACCGTGGCCGCAAGATGCGATCCGATCGATGTCCTGTTGCGCCTCGAGCAGTTTTTTCTTGGCCGGCCGTTTCGCAGGCGCATCGCGCCGACCGGCCACTGCAGCTTGCGGTCGCTGCGGGCTGATCGCCACCGCGTCCGCGGGTCACGCGCGATCGTTGCACCGCCGCTCGCGACGAAACGATTCGTGCCGCCGATTTGATGTGCCCTCCTCGTGACTGGCGCACGGGAAGTTGCGCTGCTAGCCTTCCATTGCCGCCATCTGTGCGGTGCTCGCTGCACCTTTCCCGCAGGACCCTCCCCATGCATGCGATCAAAGCGATCCGCAAACACATCGAAAAACATCCGAACAAGGAATCGTCCAGAGCATTGGCGCGCTTGGTGGCCGCGCTGGCCGAAGAGAGGTCGTACTCCCTGGCCGAGCTCTACGAGATGGATTACGCGACGTTCGAGCTTGCCCTCGAGTTGCTGAAGGACTGGCGGCTGGACCGTTACTATGCCGCGAGGATCAAGTTGTTCGATGCCGTGCTGAACACCGTGATCGCCGATGACTCTCCAGCGCCGTCGGCAAAGAAGCCCTCATTGCCGGACCCTGCGCCGCGCTAGCGCCTGCGTTCAACCGCTCGCCGTAATGCTTCACATCGGTGTGCTGCCAGCAACATCTCGCTCACACGGTCTCCGTTCACAAGCAGGGCTGGCCAGACGGCCGGTAAGCCGACGCCAGCGCGGTTGCCTCCGTTTCATCCTTTTCAAAATAGCGCCTCGCCTCCTCGAGGCGACAACCATTGCGCCGTTCCGAAGCAGCCCACCGCTCGCTGGAACGTGTCAGATCTGTTCCGGGCTGATGACCGCGCGAACGACAACTTCATCGATGCCGGCGCGGCTGCGCGAAGCTAACCACCACACACCGCCTTTCTTGACCGCCCATTCGGTCTCGGCGCCAGCAAGCAGTCGGCTAGCGACCCAGCCAAGCGTCGGCTGATGACCAACGACCACGACGACATGCTTGCCGTCCGGCCAGCCTGCTGCCGCCAGCAGTTCCTCGGCGCTCGCGCCGGGTGCCACCGCTTCGACGGTCTTCAGCCTGCGCGGCGAAATTTCCGCCAGCGCCTGCGCAGTCTGTTGCGCCCGCCGCGCCGGACTGACGAGAATGCGTGCCGAGTCAGGCAGATGCGCATGCAGCCACTGGGCGACCCGGCGCGCCTGCTTTTCACCCTTGGTCGTCAGCACACGGCCGAGATCGGGTTCGCCCGCCTCGGCTTCGGCGTGACGCCACAGTACCAGCTCCATCGCCGCCTCTCCTATGCTGCGCTCGCCAGTTGTTCGATCAGCACGCGTTGCGCGGCGCGCGCATTCACACCGCCCTTAGATGGCTGGTAATTGCCGTCTGCGTCGAGGACCCAGGCTTCCGCCGTGTCGTCGAGGTACGGCTTTAACCCTTCGTCCAGCACTCGTCGCTTCAGCTTCGGCTCGAGCACCGGCCAGGCCACCTCGATGCGACGAAACAGGTTGCGGCCCATCCAGTCAGCGCTCGACAGGTAAACGTCGTCGGCGCCGCCATTGCGAAAGTAGTAGATGCGATGATGCTCGAGCAGCCGACCGACGATCGAGCGTACCGAGATGTTCTCGCTCAGCCCCTTGACGCCGGGTCGCAGCGCGCAGGCGCCACGGACGATCAGATCGATGCGCACGCCGGCGCTTGACGCTTCGTAGAGTGCGCCGATCGTGGCCTCGTCGATCAACGCGTTCATCTTGGCGATGATGCGGCCCGGCTTGCCCTTGCGCGCGAGCTCGGCCTCGCGCGCAATTGCCGCCTGTACCTGCTTGTGCAGCGTGAACGGCGCCATCCACAGGTGGGTGAGCTTCTCGACCTTGGCCAGGCTGGTCAGATGCATGAATACGCGCTCGACGTCGCGACACACCTGCGGGTTCGCGGTAAGCATGCCGAAGTCGGTGTACAGCTTGCTCGTCGCCGGATGGTAGTTGCCGGTGCCCAGATGCGCGTACTGCACCAGCCGCTGGCGCTTGCCTTCCTCCTCCCGCCGCAGCACCAGCACCATCTTGGCGTGCGTCTTCAGTCCCACCACACCGTAGACCACCGAGGCGCCGACCTTCTCGAGCCGCTCCGCCAGACCGATGTTGGCTTCCTCGTCGAAGCGCGCCTTCAGTTCGACCACGACGGTCACCTCCTTGCCGCGGCGTGCCGCTTCGATCAGCAGATCGACCAGAACCGACGCGGCGCCGGTCCGATACAAGGTCATGCGCAGCGCCACCACCTTCGGATCGAGCGCAGACTGGCGCAGGAATTCCGTCACCGGTTCGAAGCTTTCGAACGGATGATGCAGCAGGACGTCGCCGCCACGCAGCCGCTCGAAGATATCGGCGCCGAGCTTCAACCTCGGTGGCCAGGCCGGGGCGAACGGTTTCCAGCGCAAATCAAGGGAGGTCAGGTGGTCGACCAGTTCGTTCATGCGCACCAGGTTCACCGGCCCATCAGCGCGATAGACGGCTTCGTTGGGCAGCGCGAACTGCTCGCGCAGCAGCGCCTCCAGATGCGGCGGGCAGGTCCGCAGCACTTCCAGCCGCACCGCGTTGCCGTAATGGCGTTGCGTCAGCTCCATGCGCAGCGCCTGGCGCAGGTTGTGCACCTCGCGCTCGTCGACCCACAAATCAGAATCGCGGGTGACGCGGAACTGCGAGAAGCCTGGCACCGTCCGGCCCGGAAAGACATCCTCGAGGTGGGCGCGCACCACCGAAGACAGCATTACGAACGCTTGATGGCCAGGCGCGAGCTTCGCCGGCATCGGGATCACGCGCGGCAGCACGCGCGGCACCTTGAGCACGACGATCGTCGATGGCCGGCCGAAGGCATCCTTGCCTTCGACCTGGATGATGAAGTTCAGCGCCTTGTTCGCCAGCAGCGGAAACGGATGCGACGGATCGAGCGCGATCGGCGACAGCAGCGGCCGAACTTCGCGCTCGAAGTACTCGTGCACCCACTTGCGTTGCGGGCCGTTCCTCTGCGCATGGCTGATGATGACGATGCCGCGCTCGGCCAGCGCCGGCATGATGATCTGGTTGAAGATCTGATACTGGTGCTCGACCAACGCGTGCGCACGGGCAGCGATGCAGACATACGAATCCCACTGCGGCGCCGCCGGACCCCACCCGCCTGCCTCGATCATCTCGTCGATCAGATCTGACATGCGCACTTCGAAGAACTCGTCGAGGATCGAGGAGACGATGCAGACGTACCGCAGCCGCTCGGCCAGCGGCACTTCGCCGCGTGCGGCCTGGGCAAGCACGCGTTCGCTAAAGGCAAGCTGCGACAGCTCACGGTTGAGCAAACGCTCCGGAGCGCCGTCCGGGGCACGCATGGCGGCGGCGATTCGGAGTTCCTTACGGTGCGATCTGCGCGCTTTTTCTTTGACCATAGGCAGCTTCGATGACATTGCGATGACTTTGTTGCCACCGACTTTACCGCGCGGCTCAGATGCGACCGGACGAGGCGCTACAGACAAGCTCTTAGAATCCGACCGCTGATGCGCCTGCGAGATTCGCGGGTGCCGGCATCGTCGCACGTCGCCCGAAAGATGCCTCTCCGATGCCTGCAGCCGCTACTGAGAAGACCCTGATCGAGTTCGATCGCGTGCGCAAGGATTTCGGCCTAGCGCGACCGGTTCTGCAGGACCTGAGCCTCACGGTGGACCGCGGCCAGTTCGTCGTGCTCACCGGCGCCAGCGGCGCCGGCAAGTCCACCGTGCTGCGGCTGATCGCCGGGATGCTGAAGCCCGACGACGGCCGCGTCGTCGTTGCCGGTGAAGAGCCGGCGCGTCTGCGCGGCGCCGCGCTGATTGCGCTGCGCCGTGCGCTCGGCATCGTGCCGCAGGACGTTCACCTGCTCGCTGACCGCAATGTGCTGGAAAACGTCATGCTGCCTGCCCTTGCCGCCGGCCTTTCACGACGCACGGCGGCCACGCGGGCGCGGGCGGCGCTGCAGCGAGTGGGACTTGCGTGTGTCGACGAGATGCCGGAGACGCTGTCCGGCGGTGCGCAGCAGCGGGCAGCGTTGGCGCGCGCCATCGTTAACCGTCCGGCTGTGCTGCTGGTCGACGAACCGACCGCACACCTTGATACTCCGACAGCCGCCGAACTCATTGACCTGCTCGCCACCTTTGCACGCTCTGGCGTCACCATTGTTATGGCCTCGCACGGT
>JBFINI010000090.1:0-9973 GCA_041611275.1 Burkholderiaceae bacterium | reverse complement strand
GCTAGTCGCGCTCGCACAGGACGCCGCTGCCAATTTCAAGGACGCGCCGTCCGCCAAGAACCCAGGACCGTATCAGGTCGGCAAGCTTCTGCGCCGATCGCCGCCGCAGGCCGAAAAGTGGCCAACCCGCCGGCGGGAAGGCTGCCGAGTCGGCGTCGCCGTCGGGAGCAGCTCAGTGCCCGCAATCGAGTACTGCACGGGCATGCAGATCGGCACCGCCGGCAAGCGCGACGCGCCGAAGCTTCACCTGATCGTCCAACATCGCCAACCGCGCAATCGCCGTCAATAGCGGCGCCGTTGCGGAGCAATCGGTCGCTTGTTCTCGAGATGGCGGAACGTGATCCGTCCCTTGCTCAGGTCGTATGCCGACAGTTCCAGCGAGACCTTGTCGCCGGCAAGGATTCGAATGTGGTGCTTGCGCATCTTGCCGGCCGAGTACGCGACCAGCTCGTGGCCGTTGTCCAACGTGACGCGAAAACGGCAATCGGGCAGCACTTCGTTGACGACGCCGTTCATTTCTATGGATTCTTCCTTCGCCATGGCGAGCCTCCGAGAAAAACGGGAACGGGCCGGTCGGCATCCGCCAGCCTGCCCTGTTGAAACGCAGCGCTCGCTTTCGCCACGGGCTGCGAAGATGTTGGATCCTGTGGCCGCGCGCACGGCGCGGCCGATGAGAAAGGCGCGGCGCGAGGCCGCGCTTTCTCAATCCGATCGCCGATCAGGCAGGCCGGATGTCGCCTGCCTGCGGGCCTTTTGCGCCCTGCTTGACGACGAATTCGACGCGCTGACCCTCACTCAGCGACTTGAAGCCGCCGGCCTGGATCTCGGAGAAGTGCGCGAACAGATCCTTGCCGCCATCTTCCGGCGTGATGAATCCGAAGCCTTTAGCGTCGTTGAACCACTTGACGGTGCCACTTGCCATTTTCTCGTTCCTTGAAAAGTTAATGAGATGTCATCGGCGGCGAGAACGCCCCGCGCCGAGCTAACGATCAAGAAACGTGAACCTGGGGGAACCTGAGATGCACCACCGCGATCAGTTGCGGCGGGTTAAGGAAGACCTGAGGAAAAACGAAGCTTTAACGCAAGCCCGGTGACGGTAACAGCTTTCGCATGGCGTGTCGAACAATATATTTTCTTGACGCGCCCTTGCAATCCGCGCCGGCTTACGGAGGGCCGGCGCGCATCCGGCGCCATCGTTGCATTCGGCGCCGCTCACAGCGGCCAGATCAGCAGCAGCATCGGCACCGCGACCGCGACGACCAGCAAGTCAAGCGGCAAGCCCATTCTCCAGTAATCGGTGAAGCGGAAGCCCCCGGGTCCAAGGATCAGTGTGTTGTTCTGATGGCCGATCGGCGTCAGGAACGCACACGATGCGCCGATCGCCACCGCCATCAGAAAGGTGTCCGGATTGACCGTCAGCCGGCTCGCCGCGCTGATGGCGATCGGACACATGACCGCCGCAGTGGCGGCGTTGTTCATCACGTCGGTCAGCAGCATGGTGGTGACGAGGATCACCGTCAGCCCGATGATGGCGTTGCCCTGGGCAATCTCGTCGAGCAGCACGCGCGCGATCAAGTCGGCAGCGCCGGTGCTCTGCATCGCGCCAGCCACCGGCAGCAGCGCGCCCAGCAGCACGATCACCGGCCAGTCGATGGCGTCATAGGCGGCACGCAGCGGCACCGTCCGCAACGCCAGGCTGGCCAGCACGCCACCGGCGAACGAGATCGCTGCCGGCAGCAGGCCGAAGGCGGCACCGCCGACAGCCGCCGCCATGATGCCGGTGGCCGCTGCGGCCTTCGTCTTGTCGGGAATGCGCAGCGCCCGCTCGGCCAGCGGCACGCAACGCCAGTCGGCCGCAAATTCGCTGATCGCCTCCGGCGGACCCTGCATCAGCAGAACATCGCCAGCGGCCAGCCGCATCGTCCGCAGCCTCGCCATCGAGCGTTGCCCCTGCCGCGAGACCGCCAGCAGATTGATGCCATAGCGCGAGCGCAGCAGCATGTCGGCCGCCGAGCGGCCGACCACTGGCGACTGCGGCAGCACCGCCATTTCGGCCAGCACAATGTCGTCCGACGGCGGCGCCTTGTCTCCGCCCTTCTCCTTCTTCTCCTCGCGCGCCGCCTCTGGCGTCGGCTCCGCTGCGGCGCCTTTCTCGGCGCCAACCTCGCCGTCCTTCGATTCCTTCTTTCTGGCTTCTGCCAGGTGCAGGCCAAGACGGGCCAGTGCGTTGGCCAAGGCACTGGCTTCGGCTTCGATCACAAGGATGTCACCCGCGCGCACCAGGCGGCCGGGACTCGGTGCGGTGACGCGCACCTCGTTGCGGACCAGACCGACCACCTGCGCCTCGGCCTTGTCGAGTTCCTGCTCGATCTCGCGCAGCGTTTTGCCGTCGGCCTTGACGCCTTCGGGCACGTACGCTTCCGTCAGATAGGCACCCGTGTCGAACTTCTCCGAGGCGGCGTTGCGCCGGCTCGGCACCAGGTGCCAGCCGGCGATCACGATGAACAGCACACCGGCCGCTGCCACCGCGATGCCCACCGGTGAGAAATCGAACATGCCGAAGCTTTCATTGCCTGTCTGCGCGCGAAAGCCGGAGACGATCAGATTCGGCGGCGTGCCGATCAGCGTGGTCATGCCACCGAGGATCGAACCGAAGGCCAGCGGCATCAGCGCCCGCCCCGGCGGCAGCTTCAGCCGCGAGGAGACCTGAATGGCCACCGGCATCAGCAGCGCCAGTGCACCGACATTGTTCATGAACGCCGACAGCAGCGCCCCGGTCGCCGTCAGCGCCGCAATGGTCGCCGTCGGCCCGGCGTGCGCCGGCAGCACCGCGTGGGTCAGCGCGTTGATCGCGCCCGAGTTCTGCAAACCCTGGCTCAGTACCAGCACGCAGGCCACCGTGATCACCGCCGGGTGGCCGAAGCCGCTGAAGGCAGCATCCGGGGCGAGCAGTCCGCCGATCACGCAGGCGAGCAGCGCCGCGACTGCGACCATGTCGTGCCGCCAGCGGCCCCAGAGGAACATCGCGACCGTCGCCACCAGGATGCCGACGATCAGGGCTTGTTCGAATGTCATTGCTCTTGTTCGGGAGTTTGCAGGCGACGGCCATTATCGGTCGTCGCGCCGGCCGCGCCGCCGGTGTGCTCCAGCGTCGTGCCAGCGCAGTGAAGCAAGCGTGCTGGCTGGCGCGCAAAGCAGCGGCGCGGAGTGCACTCAGGGCAAGGCACCGCAGCCCGGGCTTTGCCGGCTGGCGCGCCCGGCAGCGGGCGGCCAGTCCGCGCCCTGCGCGGGTGCTACCAGCGCAGCAGATGCCGTCCGAGCAGCGCCCCGGCGAGGACCGGAATCGACGCGCCGATCACGTACCACAGCGCCAGAAACGGCGCGGCCAGCTCCGGGCAATGCAGCGCATAGACGGCGCTGGCCACACCGCCGGCTACCGCTCCTCCGGCAGCCCCGGCGCACGCCGGGCAGGTGGGTGCCATCCGGCGCAAGACCAGCAAGGCGCCGATCAGCGTCGGCACCGACAGCAGCGGAATGGCAACCAGGCAGGTGCGCCAGGTCTCCGCCCAAATGAGCGACGCGCGCGCTTCCGGCGCACTGGTCAGCAATACGGCCGCACCGAGCAGCCACATCACCACCACCGGCGACAGCGGCAGCCACGCCGGCCACGACAACCGGGAGCCGGGCTGCGCCAGGCCGGCCGCGAGCCACAGCGACGACGCAGCCAGCGCGAGGCCGAAGCCGAACTTGGTCCAGAACATCGGCTCGCCCAGGAACTGGCGCAGCACCGGATTGAGTCCCAACCCGGCGAACATCGTCACCGCGGCGAGCAGCACGCCGCCGGCCAGCGCCAGGATGGCTGCACGCAGCGGCGCCCGGCGATCGACGGGTTCGAGCCCGGTAGCCAGTGCGGTGATCAACTGTTCGGTTTTCATGACGGATCGCGAATCAGTTTGGCCAGTGCCTTCATCCCGCGGTGAATGCCGACCTTGACTGCCGATTCAGACAGGCCGGTCAACCGCGCCGCCTGCCGCACCGACATCGCTTCGAGCTTGACGTAGACGATCGGCAGCCGCTGCTTGTCGGGCAGCTGCTCGAGCAGGCCGGCCAGATCATGCCGCGCCTCCGCGGCCGGTTCCGACGGGATCGCCAACAACTCATCGACATCGTCCAGTGCATCGGTCATCACGTCGGTGCGCGAGCGCCGGCGCAGCAGATCAACCAGCTTGTAGCGGGCGATCGCGTGCAGCCATGCCGTCACCGGCCGCGCCGGGTCGTAGGTATGCCGCTGGTTGTGAATGGCAAGCAAGGTTTCCTGCACCAGATCCTCGATGTCATCCGGCAAACGCGTCATGCGTCGCCGCAGGAACGCCCGCAGGTAACCCGACAGTTCGGTCAGGAAATCGCGGTAGGCCGCGGCGTCACCTGCCAACGCCCGCACCATCAGGGCGTGCAGCCGTTGTTCCCGTTCGTCGTGCGCGTCAGCCAAGCGCTCCTTCCTTGTTCTTCGTTGCCGGCGGCGATCCGGTTACAGCGCCGGGAAAGAAAATTCCCCGGCATTTTGCCGGAGCTTGTAACCCGCGCGGCGGCGCCGGCGAATGGCTCTTCAGTTCCGGCATCAGCGGAACCCAGACGACGAGCGAGGAACAACAACGTGCCGGAACTGACCACCGAAATCGCCGCGATGCGCCCCGTCCTGCTCAAGCTGGCAATGATGCAGCTGCGCAACCAGAGCTGGGCCGAGGACGTCGTTTCGGAAACGACGATCGCGGCGATCGAAAGCGCGCAGCGCTTCGAAGGACGGGCGCAGCCGCGCACCTGGGTCGTTGGCATCCTCAAGCACAAGATCATCGACCAGCTGCGCCGGCAGTCGCGCGAGGTGTCGATCGAGTCGAGCCACGACGACGACTCGGTCAGTTCACTCGAGGCGCTTTACAACGACGGCGGCAGCCGCGTGGCCGAGCCGCTCGAGTGGGGTGACCCCGAACAGGCGCTGCGCCAGCAGCAGTTCATGGACGTGCTGCAGCAGTGCATCGCCCATCTGCCGGACGCACAGGGGCGCGCGTTCATGATGCGCGAATGGCTCGGCTACGAGACGGCCGAGATCTGCAAGACGCTCGGCATCACCGCCAACCACTGCAACGTGATGCTGTTCCGCGCCCGCATGCGCTTGCGCGAATGCATTGAAAACAACTGGGTCGGCAATCGAGCAGGCGGCGAGCAACGCGGCCCGGCATCAACCGACGCCGTGATCGCCGCCTGATCCGGAAACCGAAACCGGCTGTCGCCCACCGGACTGATCACGGCGTGCGGAAAAGCTCGGTCTGCGGATAAAAAGCGACCCAGGCGAACCAGAACGCGGTCACCGCCGGTAGCGGCCGCCGCTGCGCGTCAAAGGCGCGCGCGCTGCGATGCTCGCGCTCGTAGCGCACGAGGATGGTTGCGCCACCGACGGTATCGCGCAGTTCCTTGCCATTACGGGTCGCGCGTTCAAGAGCGCTGAACGGATAGGCCTTGCGCACGCCACCGACCTCGACTCCGAGCACCCATTCCTTAAGTGGTAGGCGGTCGTCGCGATGCTCGACGTTGAACATCAGCCGTTCGATGCGCTCGTAGCCGGCGTAGGGATCACGGCTGTAATCGCGCATGTGGCCGGTTTCGGTCGACAGCACCTCGGTGCCGGGATGCCGCGCATGCCAGTCCGCCCAGGACGTATGTTCGAGCGGCAGCACCGTGAGCCGGGTGCCTTTCAACGGGCCGCTGACCGCCAGGTGCTTCAGCTGCGACCACAACGAATTGGTGCCGCGGTCGTATAGCAGCACATCGCTATTGAACAGCAACCCCGAGACGCCGAAATTCAGCGTCTTCTCGCCCAGTCTCGCATCGAAGGCGATGCCAGTGCCGCACAGCGGGCAGTAGGTGATCGCCACCGGCACCTCGCCGAAACGGTCATTGACGACCTCGTGCCAATTGAGGATGCGCACCGGATAGGCGCGGGCAGTGCCGTTGTGAACAAGACCGAGGATGCGGTCGTCCTTGCGCAAACGGGCAGCTCCGGCGGCCACAAACTGCGGCCGATCGATCGCCGGTATGCCGTCCTTCGGCGGGCCGCCGCGCTCGATCTTCGCCGCATCGATCAGCGCGCCGGCCACATCGAAGCCGTTGTAGGCGCTGCGGTCGAACGGCGGTGCCGCCCACGACAGCACATTGGCCGCAGCGAGCACCGCAGCCAGAACTGCGCGAAAGAACCTTGTCATGTTGCCTCCTGTTGCGGGCCAACGACGGCGTCACCCGCGTAGGCTGAAAACACTGCTTGCCTTCGGTCTCTTTGGTTGGTCGACCGAGTCCGCCCATTCGTTACGGCCAGCCGCGCCGCTGCAACGCAGTCGCCGTGTGTAACGATCGCCGGCCTTCAGGCGACGGATGTAGGTGCAGGGAAATTGTTCGAGCATACTGCTCGCACCCTGCGACGGTCCCACCCCCGATGGAGGTCAGAATGACGTATTCAACACTGATTGCTGCCGCGACGCTGGCCGCTCTGCCTGTCGCCGCCATTGCCGACAACCACTTCAGCCCTTTCGTCAAGATCTTTGCCGGCGAGCAGGGCTATCTGTTCGCCGACCCGCCGTCGACGCTCACGCGCGCCGAAGTGCAGGTCCGGCTCGCCGCCAACCTCGACCAGGTCCGCGCTTCGCTCGGCGAGGGCGGGTACACGTTCATCGTCGCGCCGTCGACACGCAGCCGCGCCGAAGTGCTGGCCGAACTGCGCGAAGCGCAGCGCCTGGGCCTGATTGCCAACGGCGAAGCGGGCCCGCCGATCGCCACGCCGCATCAGGAAGCACTTATCGCGCGCGCCGGAGAGGCCGCGGCGAATCTGCAGGCGCGCGCCGGCAGTGCCGCGGGAGGCTGATCGGTCGCTGCCACCTCGCACCAATTTCGCCAGACGGGCGAGGCGGCTTCAGCCGCCGTGGCGGAAATGCAGCCAGGCGTTGACGAAGTAGACCAGCGCGATCAGTACGCTGGTCCAGCCGACGGCATTAAGCAGTCGTGCCTTCGGCCGCGCCACCAGCGCGACGATCATCGCGCCGGCCATCACGCTCGCCGCCGAGGCCGATAGCGCATGCGAAGGCGCGACGGCGGCGAGCAGCGGTCCTTTGAAGTAAAGAAGGTCGTCGACGCCGAGGATGGCCAGGTTGAACAGATTGCTGCCGACCAGGTTGCCGATGGCCAGATCGAGCGCGCCGAGACGGACCGCCGCGACCGTGACCGTCAGCTCCGGCAGCGTGGTGGCCAGTGCGACCAGCAGCGTACCGACGAAGCTTTCGCTCCAACCCATGGCTGCCGCGACCGCGCTGGCGGCAAACGGCAGCCATAACGCGGCGCCGACCACGACCGTAGCCGCGGCGACATAGCGCAAGATCGCCTGGCGCAATGTCAGCTCCGCCGGCGCCTCGCCGGCCACCAACTTGGCAGAAGCGGCGCGAACGTCGCGCTCGTAGTTGAAGATGATGCGGATCGCCACGGCATAGAGCGCGAAGATCGCCACGGTCACCACGCCGATATGCCCGAGCCGCAGCCCGAGCTGGGGCGCGGCCAGGATGCCGAAGGCGACCACGCCGAGCATCACGACGCCGAAGGCCGCGCCGAGCACATGGCCCTGGCTGGCCACCGAATAGATCGACGCCCGCCGGTGCAGCGCATCGAGCACGACCAGCATCGCCAGGTTCAGCACGCAGGCGCCCAGCACGTTGCCCACCGCGATGTCGGGCACGTCGGCCACGGTGACCGAGGACACGCCGGTGACCAGTTCCGGCAGCGAGGTCACCGTGGCCATCAGCGCCAGGCCGATCCAGTTGCCGCCCAGCCCGGTGTGCTGCGCGATCACGTCGCCGTAGCGAGCCAGCCGCGAGCCGGCGGCGAGAATCAATACTGCGCAGGCGGCCAGCTGCAGCCAGTCGATCCAGAAACTTGTCATCGGCACCCTCTCTCGGCCGACATTGTGCCGTCGGCTCAGCGCCGCCGCGATGCGCGGAAATGCGCTTTCAAGCGGGGTTTGCCCGCAGCCGGAGCAAACGCTGATGAAAGTCAATTTCCGCACCGATCGCGCGCTGTGCATTGGCGCGCGCTCCTAGACTTGATTCGGCGCGGTACTCGGCCGCGCAGGCTGCCCGGCCGCCGCGCCGCCAATTGGCGGGCGAACCATGAAGATCCTCCTTCCCTATGACGGCAGCCGCCATGCGCGGCGGGCCGTGCAGTTCGTGGCCGCGCGCTCACCGCTGGCCGGTCGCGATCCGACCGTCTGGCTGCTGAACGTGCAGACACCGATGCCGAACGAGATCATGACCGTAGCCACGCGCAAGCAGGCCAACGCAATCTACGCCCGACGCGCCGAAGACCTGCTGCAGCCAGTGCGCGCGCAGCTCAAGCGTGCCGGCCTGTCCGTGCACACCGTGCATCCAGTGGGCCTGCCGGGGCTGCACATCGCACGCACGGCCAGCAACAAGAAGGTCGACCTGATCGTCATGGGCTCGCATGGCCGCAGCGCGGTGGCCGGCATGCTGCTCGGCTCGGTCGCCAGCACGGTGCTCGCCCACTGCGACAACCCGGTGCTGCTGCTGCGCGATGGGCCGGTGCCGCGCGCCGCATCGCTGCGCGTCGGCGTGGCCGTCGACGGCAGCGCCTACGGCGAGGCTGCCACGCGCTACGTGCTGGCGCATCGCGCGCTCTTCGGCCCACAACCGCACTTTGCGCTGATCCACGTCGTGCACGACCTGCCGATCCAGGTCAAGACGCTGCTCGCCAACATTGCCGACATGAGCTTCACGCACGAAAAAGTGCGCGCGCTGCGGCAGCAGGCCTTCAATCGCGCCGTGAAATCTTCGTTGCGGCTGTTCGGTGCAGCCGGCCAGCCGGTCGCGCTGGTCGACCGGGTCGGCGACGCGGGACGACAGATCGCCGACTACGCACAGCACCACCTCGACCTGCTGGTGCTGGGTTCACATGGCCAGGGGCTGTTCAAGGCGGCCGTGATCGGCTCGGTGACCAGCCGTGTGGCCGCGCACTGCGCCACGCCGTTGCTGTTGATCCGCAAGCCGTGAGCTGCGCCTGAGCCGGCCGATGAAGCCACACCGTGTTCACCTTGAGCCGACTCGCACGCAGTCTGAGTTGCCAATCGTCGGGCCTGGGCTTTCGAAGACCGGCGCTGGCGACATCGATCAGACCGTGTGGCGCTGCTTCCGCGTGACGCGGAGTTGATCGCTTGTTGCGGGAGGCCACTTGAGCCTGACCGTGCTGACCGTGTTCCAGCAGTTCGCGCTGCTGCTGCTGATCGCCGCCGCGCTCGGGCTCATTGCCGGCTGGCTGAAGCAGCCGCTGATCCTTGCCTACATCGTGATGGGGGTCGCGGCCGGGCCGGCGCTGGTCGGCTGGGCGGCGCCAGCCGAGGCGCTCGGCCTGCTGGCCGAGTTCGGCGTCACGCTGCTGCTGTTCGCCGTCGGCCTGAAGCTCGATCCGCGGCTGGTGCGCCACCTCGGCCCGGTGGCGCTGGCCACCGGCCTCGGTCAGCTCGGCTTCACCATCGTCATCGGCTACGCGATCTGCCTGCTGCTCGGCTACGACTGGGTGACCGCGCTGTACGTCGCCATCGCGCTGACCTTTTCCAGCACCATCATCATCGTCAAGCTGCTGTCGGACAAGCACGAGATCGACTCGCTGCACGGCCGCGTGGCGATGGGTTTCCTGATCGTGCAGGACATCGCCGTGGTGATTGCGCTGATGATTCTCGGCAGCCTGCGCGAATCGCCCGACGCCTCGGTGACGCAGGTGGCGCTGGCCACGCTGGCCAAGCTCGCCGCCGCGGCGGCTGTCGTTTGGCTGGCCTTGCGCTTCGTGGTGCCGCAGCTGGCGCGGCGCGCGGCGCGCAGCGGCGAACTGCTGCTGCTCGCCTCGATCGCCTGGGGCGTGCTCGCCGCCG
>JBFINI010000089.1:0-10070 GCA_041611275.1 Burkholderiaceae bacterium | reverse complement strand
TGGTCTCGGTGCAGACCCGCTGCAGTTCCGTCTGATTCAGGCGGTCCACCTTGGCGATGCCGCGGCTGTGGAAACTCGACTTGATGACCGCCATCGTCTCTTCTTTGCTCGGCGGCGAGTACATCCATGAGGCGCAACCGGCCACCAGGGCCGTCGCGGCGGCCGTCAGAACAAGTTTCGTCTTCATTCGATTGTCCTCCGGTTAGCGCTTGATTGCGGGCGAATCCATCGTGCCGCCGGCCGCCTTCACGCCGAGAAAGGTGATCAGGTCGATCGTTCCCTGCGAAACGTAGTTCGGCTCCGGAAAGCGTTGCTGGCGGAAGCAGTCGTTGATGCGCCATTGCATCGTGCGCAATGCGCCTTGCGAAACGCGGTACGCCGGCCAGGTCGCAAATGCCCGCTGCGCCGGTTCATCTTTTTCGAAGTTTGGCAAGTCCTGCAACCGGATGCGCTGGCCGTCGACACCATGGCAGGTCGAACAGGCGAAGTCATACGGGCCCGCGCGCATGTAGAAGAGCGTCTTGCCACGTTCGAACGACGCCTTTTCCTTCGCGTGTTTCTGTGGCACCGCGATCTTCGCCCCGCGCGACTGTTCGACCACAAAGGCGGTCAGCGATTCCAGGTCAGTCTGCCGCTGACCGCCGCCGGAAAACGGACGCTTGATCACTTCCGCCCGCTCCAGGCCCTGCAGGGTCACCATGCAGTGCACGAGTCGCGCTTCGAAATCCATGACCTGGTCGACATCGGCGAAATAGCGAGGCATCTGCGCATAGGCCCCCTTGACCACCCCGGGGCCCATGCCGAGATTGCATTGCTCCAATGACGCGTTCTTCGGTCCACGCTTGGTCTTCCACAGGTCTTCACCACGGATCACCAGCAGCTCAGCCGGGTTGCCGTCCTGCAGCATCTGGCGATAGCGCTCGATAGCCTCGATCGTGTTGTCCTGCGCGCCGACGCCGGTGGCACCGAAAGCGAGAACCAGCGCCGCAGCTGCAAATCGTCGCGCCCGCTGCTTGAAGTACGTCATGTTGCTTCCTCCTTGAATTGCACTGCAGATAACGCTCACCTTCCGTGTTGTCTCGGCACGGAACAGTCAGTGAATGCTCCGATCATGACGGCTGCGTGATTGCCAATCCGCCGTTGACCGACCATCGAAACCAGGCGGCATGGAAGGCGCGGACGAAGCAAGCAGCGCTGCAACCTCATTGCGAGCTGCCCACAGCCGCAACTTCGCCGCTAGTGCTACTTCCGGTACGGGCTCTTGTTGTCGCCGACACAACCCGATCAATTGATCGTGGTCTTGTCGGTCCGCGTCTCGCCTTTGTTGTCAACCCAGGTGACCGTCAGTTCATCGCCCTTCTTGCCGCCGGCGAACTTGAACTGCAGGTACGGGTTTTTCGACACCGCGGGACCCCATTCCGCCGAGAGCACGACCTTGCCGGCATGGGTCACTGTCACATTCTGGATGAAGTGCGGCTCCTTGCCGCCGGCCATTTCGTGCGCCATAAGCACACGTACATCAACCCCGTCGCCCTGGGCGGTCGCGCGGATTCGCATCGGATCAGGCATGAGTTCGCTCCTTGGATATTCTTGAACTGGCAATGAGAATCAAGTGTGCTGGCAGACAATCACCGGTCAGTTCGGTTGTACGGTCCCATGCGGCTCAATCGCTGGCCGCCGTTCTCTCAGGACCGCTGCAAGCCGCCTCTGACACGCCCGGCCGCTGCCCGGCAGGCCGGCGCGAACCGAACGTTGCGCCGGGCAACAGACGCGTCCGCCCGCTGCGCGATCGATCGCTTGCCCGCTCAGCCGCCGCAGCCGCCCAGCGTGACCTTGATCTCTTTCGAGGCGACGAAGAACTTGCCGTCGGCCTTGACGACTGCGAAGACGTTCGACGTCTGGCCCATCTTGATACGTGTCGAGATGTTCGGCTCGGTGCCCTTGGGGATGTTGAAGCCGGCAGCCAGCGTCGTCGGATTCTTCTCGACCATGATGTAGACGGCCTGAGTATTCGGAATCTTGCTGGTCACGCCAACCGGAACGACCGCGCCATTTTCGGCAATGTCGGGAGCGGTGATTGCAATGTCCTTGCTTTCCGCCGGGGCCGCGCCGCCGAGCGCTTTGACCGCATCGTTCATGCTCTTCGTCTCGAACGCGGCCTTGTTCCAGGTTTGTTGCGCCAGCGCCTGCTCCGCTGTCAGCAGCCCGGCCGCGACCATGACGCCGCAGACCCCCGACAGCTTGATGAAATCGCGTCGTGTCTCCTTCATTGACTTCCTCCGTCGTTTGCATAACGAACTGCATCTAGAATAGCAATGCAGTCTTCGGCCAGCATGGTTGTGCCGGGAATACCCTTAGCGCGACGACCAACACCCCGTTGGCCCATCAACCGCATGCGGAGCCCAAGTCTCCGCAACTACAACTGGCCGCTGCGACGCGATCTCGACCGTTCCGTCCCGCGGGTGCCAGACTCGGCGTCACTCAATCGCGGACTTGGTGCGAGGCGGCAACTGCCGCGAGCGTGCATTACTTGCCACGCTATGGCCATTGGAGCGGCCAATAATCCAAGCCTGTACAGCAAACCCGCCCCCTCGTGGCCAGACGCTCCTCAATGCGCCCAGATTCGGCGGCGCCACCTGATCGGGTCTTCAATCGCAGATATTACGCAGTGCCAACGTGGGAAATAAACACTTCCAAAGGGTTATCCGCTACGAATTACCTTGCACTACCCGACATCTGCTCTGCAAGAACACGTAGCTCGCTGCCGGACAGACTCCGTGCGAGGTCATCGCTCTCTGGCCCTGTTGCCCCAATGCTGCCGCGCCAGATCGGCTCGACGGGATCGAATCCGCCTGCGCTGTCCTCACCAACTGCAACCTGACCGCGGCGAACACCACAACCCGACCGTTTCGACGTCGATGCTGCAGATGGCAGTGCGCGTCTGCCGCAGCCTTGGCGAGTCGGCGCGCTTGGGCGAAAGAACCCTAGATGTACAGGCTGATGTCGGCGCCCCCGGCAAATCCGAGGAACGTCGCGGCGCCACCGAACTCCGCCTGCTCGATGAAATCGGACTTGTTGAAGTCGAACAGATCGACGGTCATCTGGCAGGCGATCAACTTCACGTCGCTCTCGATGCAGATCGCCCGCAGATCTTCCAGGGAGGCCACGCCCTTGGCCTTCATCTTGTTCTTCATCATCATCGTGGCCATCGATTCCATGCCGGGCAGCGCCTGCACAAGCACCGGCATCGGCACCGGCATCGGCATCGCCGGATTGGCAAGCGGACTGATCTTGATGCCCGACATGTCCTTGCGCAGCAGGGTCAGGCCATAGAAGGTGAAGAAGACTTGCACCTCGTAGCCGAGCGACGCCGCCGTCGACGCCAGAATGAAAGGCGGGTACGCCCAGTCCAGCGTTCCTTTGGTGGCGATCAACGCCATCTTCTTTCCGCTCACGCTTGCCTCCCGGAATCGGATAGTGTGGCGACCGGCCACTCGCGGGCCGCCGCGTTGAGAAATTGCGCCAGCGCGTCGCGTGTCACCGGGCCGCGGCCCTCTAGCGCCGCTTGAGGAAGAAAAGGTAGGTGCCGCCGTCCTGGCTGCTCGACAGCAATTCGTTGCCGGTCTGCTCCGAGAATGCCTTCATGTCGGCGATCGAGCCCGAATCCGTCGCCACGACCTTCAATACCTGCCCCGAGGTCATGTCATTGAGCGCCTTGCGAGTCTTGACGATCGGCATTGGGCAAGCCAGACCGCGAGCGTCGAGTTCCTTGTCGAAGTTCATCACGTGCCTCCTGTTGATCTCCGCCGCAACCGGCGCCAGCAAGGCTGCCGGGCAGACCCGTTCGATGCGGAAGTTTAGTCATGAAAAGCCTGCTTCGAGCGTGGCCGCCCATCACTGCGAAGGCGTGGCAACGCCTACCCGCATGGGTAATTCTTTCGCCGCGCTGCGCCTCGCAGAATCGACGCACGCAGCATTCGACTGCGAGCACAGGCTCGGCCGCGAACCATGACCCAATTGCCCGCCCAATCCCGACCTCACATCCGCATCGTCCCGGACGCCGTTCCCGGCGAGGATGCCTGCTCCGGTACCGAATCGTTCGCCCTGATGGTGCTCGGCGACTCGATGGCGCCCGAGTTCAACGAGGGCGACGTCGTGATCATCGAGCCCGACGGCCTGGCCACCGAAGGCTCATACGTGCTCGCCCTTTGGCAGGACGAATGGATCTTTCGGCAATTGGCACGGCGCGGCGATGCCTGGACGTTGCGACCGCTCAACCCGCTTTATCCGAGCATCGAAATGCCTGACCTGCGCCCGGTGCGCGGCGTCATTACACAGAAAAGCCGGCCCGGGCGGCGGCGCGCTGCCAAGCGGTACGTGGACTGAAACGGCGCGCCGATGCAGGCTGCCGAACGGAGCGCGCTCGTGGGTGCCGTCCAGCGCAATTGCGATCTGGCCGATGCACGCTACGCGCGCGAGAAATCGATGTGCACGTACCTGCTCGACATGCGCGAGCACTTCCGCTGGGCGGCCGCACTGCCCCTTGGCGCCGCACCGGACCGCGCGCAACTGCGTGAGTGGATCGCCTGTCGAGAAAAAAACTGGGATGACCTGCCAGCTGACGACAGCTCGTTCGCGGCGCTGCCACTCGGCGATGGCCTGGATCCTTTCGACGAAGCGGGCGTCAACGCGCACCTGGCCTCGGAAGGCTGGGTCTACGGCGCCGGGCTCGGCCTTTTCGGGGCTCCGTTGTTCTTCCTGGCCACCCGGGACTCAGCGCAGCGGCGCGATGGCGCCCGTGTGCTCATCACCGATCACGAGTGGGCGCGCGGCGTGGCGGCGCCGCCGGCAGTCAGTCGCGGCGACACCGTCATCGTCCGCCTCGACGCGCTGCGGCGCTGGCTGTGGACGCGCGTCGAGGCCGGCACTCGCCAGGGCACCGCGTTCGCGGCGGCGCTGCGCGCCTACTCGACTACGGATCGCCTCCCTGAGGCGGTCGAGCACATGGCCCGAGGCGAGGCCGAAACACTGATCCTGCACGAACTCGGCGAGCTGCGCGCCGGCACTGTGCTCGGCAGTGAATGGGAAATGATGCTCGCTGGCGCCGAGCGCCGCACCGAACTCGTGCTCCGCGCAGTGCGCGACCTTCTTGCCGACTGCCTGGTAACGCTGCCGGAGCTGCTGCGACGCGAGGCCGATCGATCGCTGCTGTTCTGGTTTGCGACCTTCGACGGCCTGCGCCGGCAACTGGCGCCCGAACTCGCCGCGGTTTTCGGCGACGAACCGAAACGCATCGATCACCCTACGCTCGCCGCGGCGGCGCGTGCCGGCGCAGATCGTTGGCAGGTGCAGGCGTTCGAGTTGCGCCAGCAATGGCGCGATGGCGGCGGCGCAGCGCTCGGCCAGGCAACCGACCGCCTCAGCGCGCGTCAGTGACGCAAGGCGTCGCCGGTCGCTTGCCCGACCGCGGGCGATGACGGGGGATCCACGCGCAGGGAGGTGCCGTCATACCAATTGAGCTGGTCGCGCAGCCTGACCACGTCGCCAACGATCACCAGCGTCGGCGGACGCAACCCCGCCGCGGCGACCACGCCGGGCAGTTCGGATAGAGCGGCCGTAATCACGCGCTGCTCCGGCAGCGTGGCCTGCTGAACCACTGCGGCGGGCATATCGGGCGGCATGCCGTGGGCGATCAGTTGCGCGCACAGCGCTTCGAGACCCACCAATCCCATGTACACGACCACCGTCTGCCGCGGCCGTGCCAGGCCGTGCCAGTCGAGGTTCATCGAGCCGTCCTTCAGGTGCCCGGTCACCAGCACGCAGGATTGCGCGTAATCGCGGTGCGTCAGCGGAATGCCGGCATAGGCGGCCACGCCGCAGGCGGCAGTGATGCCCGGCACGACCTGGAAGCGCACACCTGAGGCGGCCAGCGTTTCGATCTCCTCACCGCCGCGGCCGAACACGTAAGGATCGCCGCCTTTCAGTCGCAGCACGCGCTTGCCCTGCTTCGCCAGCTCGACCAGCAGCTCGTTGATCTGCTCCTGCCGCATCGTGTGATTGGCACGCTGCTTGCCGACGTAGATGCGCTGCGCATCGCGCCGGGTCAGATCGACGATGGCCGGCGAGACCAGGTTGTCGTACAGCACCACATCGGCCTGCTGCATCAGCCGCAACGCGGCGAAGGTCAGCAGATCGGGGTTACCCGGTCCGGCCCCGACCAGGTAGACCTCGCCCGGCGCAGGACCACGCTGCGCCGATTCGTCGAGCGACTGCGCCAGCAACCGCTCCGCTTGCGGCAGACGGCCGGAAAAAACAAGCTCCGCAATCGGCCCTTGCAGTACCCGCTCCCAGAACGGGCGTCGGGCCGGCGCCGGCAACAGATGCTTGACCTGGTCGCGAAACCGTTGCGCGAGGCCGGCCAGTTGCCCGTAGGCCGAAGGGATCAACGCCTCGAGACGGGCGCGTAACAGCCGGGCCAGCACCGGCGAGGCGCCGCCGGTGGACACGGCGATCACGACCGGTGAGCGATCGACAATTGCCGGCAGGATGAACGAACACAGCTGCGGATCGTCGACGACGTTGACCGGGATTCGCTGCGACTGCGCCAACCGCGATACCTCGGCATTGACGGCTCGGTCGTCGGTCGCGGCGATCACCAGCGCCATGGCATCGAGCGCCGATGCCGAAAATTCGGCAGCACGATGGGTGACCCGGCCTTGCGCGACGAGCGCAGTCAGCGCCTCGCACAGTTGCGGCGCGGTCACGGTCACCCGCGCGCCGGCGCCGAGCAACAGCGAAACCTTGCGCGCTGCGACTTCACCGCCGCCGATGACCGCGCAGGGTTGTTCGGCAAGCTTGAGAAAAATCGGCAGGTAGTTCATGGTCGCGAACCGGCGCCGACTCGCGCGGCCCCTACCAGTAGGCGAGCACGCGCCCGCCGTCGACTTTCGACTTCCAGCGCTTCAGCGGAGTCGTGCCCTTGGCGACGCACTCGCCACTGGTGATGTCAAACGACCATTCGTGCTTCGGGCAGGTCAACCGCGTGCCCTGCAGCGCCAGATGCGGAATGTTGGTGGTCTGGTGCGGACAGCGGCTGTCATAGACGCGGTACTCGGTCGCCGCACGGTGCACAAACAGCCCGCGCCCGTCGCACTCGACGCGACGGGTGGCGCCGATCTCGAGTTCGTCGGCGATCACGTCGTGCCAGTCGCCGGGCAGGCCCATGCTGTCGGGCGTGAACTCAGGCAGGTCCATGCCGATGATGATGTCCACCGCCCATACGATCTTGGCCAGTCCCAGCGCCGGAAACGCCATCAGCAACGCATCGAGCACCTCAGTCGGTGTGCAACCTTCGCGCAACGCCCGCGACAGGTATTGACGAAATCCGCGGTCGGTCTGCGCGTGCACCTTGGTGATCACCGAGATCAGATTGCGCGTCTTCGGGTCGAGGTGCTTGCCTGCATCCTTGAGGAATTTGAAATAGTGGCCCATCGCGTCGGGCCGTGCCTTGACCAGAAAATTCAGTGCGTCACTCATCGGTATGTTCTGGCCGCCAGGCAGCCGGCAAAGATGGAATTTCGGCGACCCCGAACGCGCCGGCCCACAATCGAGCCGGCAAGCGCCGCACGGAGCCGCGAAGCCTGCGCAGGGCCGTCATAACACGAGCGTGCGCAGTCGTTCCTGCACAGCACCCTCCAGAATCAGTGCATCGCGGGCGGTGTCGACGAAATCCACAGGTCCGCAAACGAAACAGTCAAATGGCGCCAGCTCCGCGTGCTGCGAGCGCAGCGCATCGATCGTTCGCACGGCCCCGGCCTCTGCGCTGCGGTCCTGAAGGGCCGTGAACGAGAAATTATCGAAGGCGGCTTCCCAGGCGCGGCACTGATTGGCCAGATAGTGGCCATCGTCTGCCGTCGCCAGCCAGTACAGCGCGAACGATTCGACCTGCTCGCTGGCGATCAGGTGCTCGATCAGGCTCTTGATCGGGCCGAAACCGGTATCGCAGGCGACGAACAGCACCGGCCGAGAGCTCTCGGCATCGATGACGAACTCACCCAGTGGTCCGCGCACATTGACGGCGCTGTGGTTCTTCAGGCCGTCGGCGAAGACGAGCTCGGTGACCGGGCCTTCGAGCGCGCGGGCCACATGGATGTGCAGGTTGCGCTCGTCGCAGGGACAACTGGCCAGCGCGAAGACCTGCTGCACGTCACCCTGTGCAGCGGCCACGCCGAGCGTGATCGACTGCCCGGCCAGGAAGCGCAGCCGATTGCTGCGTGGTGTCTGCAGATGCAGCAGCCGCGTATCGCGGCCCAGTTCGGTGATTGACCGCACGCTGCACACGAGATCCTGCTGCGGAATATCCTGCGGGCCGCGCGCTTCGAGCGTTTCGACCTCGAGGTCGCTGACCGCCGTGTGGGCGCACAGCAGCACATAGCCCTGCTGACGCTCCAGTTCCGACAGGCTGTAGTCGGTGTGCAGCAGCTGCCGCAGTTCACCGGAAATCAGGCGGGCCTTGCACAGGCCGCAATTGCCGCTGGCACAGCCATAACTGAAGCGCAGCCCGGATTTCAGCCCGGCCTGCAGGATCGATTCGTTGCCCTCGAGGAGGAACTGCCTTCCACTCGGCCGCACGGTCACCTGCGCCGAGATCGCTTCAAGCATGGTAACCATCGCCTCGAGCGGAGCACTCGGCTCCTCGCCGAGCACTTCGCCGAACCTTCGTTCGATGAATTCGACGAGCGACCGCATCTCCGCATCGACTTTGCCGAGCGCATCGATGCGGCTGCGAATTTCCTGCACCAATTGGTGATACGACTGCGTCATGCCGCGCATCTCGGCCAGCTCGCGGCTCTGCGCAAACAATCGCTGAGCCAGCACCTCCTGCGACGGCAAGATGCGCTCGCGCACGCGCCGGCCGAAGGATTCCTCGCGAATCGATTGCACACGCTCGAGCGCGCCCGCCTCTTCCGGCGCCACGTCCGGGAAGACCCGCCGCAATTCGGCCAGATCGATCAGCCCATCGATCGCCTGCAGTTCCCCAGCGTGGACCATCCGCTGCAGAACGCCGCGCGGCACGCCGATCAGATAGGCGGCGCGCGCTACGCTGAGCTGGCGCGACATCGCAGGTGCGTGTCCTGTCAACGGCCGGCGGCGCGTTCATCCGCCCTTGACGACCAGGACCGCGCACTCGGCCTTGCCAAGCACGCGCGACGTATTGCTGCCGACCAGAACCTTGCCCCAGCCGGTGCGGCCGTGGCTGGCGATCACGATGACGCCGGCGCCGAGCCGCTGCGCGGCAGCGGTCACCTCGTCATGAACCTCGCCGTGCAGGACTTCACCATCACAACGCAGCTGCTCGCTGACAAAGCGATCGACGGTCCGCTTCACGATGCCGGCGACCTCGGCGCGCCGCTCCTCCGAATGGCTCGGCACTTCGACCGAAACCACGGTGATCGGTGCATCGAAGCTGCGCGCCAGCTTGGCGGCCTTCGGCAGCGCCCGCTCCGAACGTTCGGAGCCGTCTGTGGCCAGCAGCACGCGCGTCACCTTGAACTCGGTACCCGTCGGGACCACCAGCACGCAGCAAGGCGCGTGGGCGATGACTTTGCCGGTGGTGTTGCTCAGGAAAGCGCGAGAAACCGCGCCCCGCTCGCGCCGGCCCATCACGATCACCTGGGCGTCAAATTCCTCGGCGACCGCGACAATTTCCTTATCTGCCTCACTGCCGCGACGCAGCCGAGCAGCACACGGCACGCCGACCGCGGCCGCCTGGGCAACGACGCGGTCGAGCAGTTCGCGTGCCTCGCGCTCGGCCTCCGCGGCCGCCTCGGGCGCCACGGCATCGTACTCGGCGTTGCTGAGCACCATCGTGGTCGCCGTCAGCGCCGCTTTGTATGCCTGCGCCAGTCGAATCGCAGCGCTTACCGCTGCGGTGCTGTCCTCGCTGCCATCGGTGGCCAGCAGTACGGACGGCAGCGGCGCTTCTTCCTGCTTCGCATCGTCTTTTGACTTTGCATCGTCTTTTGACTTTGCATCGTCTTTCGACTTCGCGTCGTCTTCTGACTTTGCAT
>JBFINI010000088.1:0-10077 GCA_041611275.1 Burkholderiaceae bacterium | reverse complement strand
GAGATCGAGGACGTGATCGGCATCGACGCGCACGATGCAATCCTGGCCAGCGCCAAGACCGGTCAGGGTGTGGACGAAATTCTCGAGCGGGTCATCGCCCGCGTGCCGCCGCCGGAAGGCGATCCGGGTTTGCCGCTGCAGGCGCTGATCATCGACTCGTGGTTCGATAATTACGTCGGCGTGGTGATGCTGGTGCGAGTGGTCAACGGCATCTTGCGACCGAAGGATCGCATCCTGCTGATGGCCACCGACGCGCACCATCTGGTCGAGCAGGTCGGCGTGTTCACGCCGAAGTCGCGCGGTCGAGAGCAGCTGTCGGCCGGTGAAGTTGGTTTCATCGTCGCCGGCATCAAGGAGCTGCGCGATGCACGGGTTGGCGACACGGTCACCCATGCGTCCAGCCAGTCGACGCGACCCGCGTCGGCGCCGCTGCCCGGTTTCCGCGAGGTCAAGCCGCAGGTGTTCGCCGGGCTCTATCCGGTCGAGGCCAACCAGTATGAGGCGCTGCGCGATGCGCTCACCAAGCTGCAGCTGAACGACGCCGCGCTGCACTTCGAACCGGAAGTCTCGCAGGCGCTGGGCTTCGGTTTTCGCTGCGGTTTCCTGGGCCTGCTGCACATGGATATCGTGCAGGAGCGGCTCGAGCGCGAGTACGACATGGATCTGATCACCACCGCGCCGTCGGTGGTCTACGAAGTGCTGCTGCGTGATGGCACCGTGCTGCAGGTCGAGAACCCATCAAAGCTGCCGGACCCGGCCAAGATCGAGGAAATCCGCGAGCCGATCGTCGACATCACGATCTTCGTGCCGCAGGAATACGTCGGCGCGGTCATCACGCTGTGCACGGGCAAGCGCGGCGTGCAGAAGAACCTCGCCTATCACGGCCGCCAGGTGCACCTGCACTACGAGCTGCCGCTGGCCGAGATCGTGCTCGACTTCTTCGACAAGCTGAAATCGGTTTCGCGCGGCTACGCGTCAATGGATTACGAGTTCAAGGAGTATCGCGGCGCCGACGTTGTCAAGGTCGACATGCTGATCAACAGCGACCGCGTCGATGCGTTGAGCGTCATCGTTCATCGCAGCAACTCGCAGCATCGCGGCCGCGAGATCGCGGCGCGGATGCGGCAGATCATCCCGCGCCAGATGTACGACGTGGCGATCCAGGCGGCCATCGGCGCCAACATCATCGCCCGCGAAAACGTCAAGGCGCTGCGCAAGAACGTGCTGGCCAAGTGCTACGGCGGCGACATCACGCGCAAGAAAAAACTCCTGGAAAAACAGAAAGCCGGCAAGAAACGCATGAAACAGGTCGGCTCCGTCGAAATCCCGCAGGAGGCGTTCCTGGCCATCCTGCAGGTTGAGGACCGATGAAGGCCCGCACACTCACTTTGCTCGCTGTTTCACTGCCGGGCCCGCGCGTACGGCCGGCCCGGCCGGCGTTCGCTCGCCCGCAGGCCCCGGTTCATGTCCGGCCTTGCCCGCGCGATTGGCGCGCAGTGCCCTTCGGGCGTCCAGGCGGCGACTGATGAACTTCGCGTTGATCCTGTTCGTATTGCTGGCGATCAGCTTCGTCATGTGGCTGCTCGACGTGTTCTGGCTGAAGAAACAGCGCATGGCGTCGGCTGAAGCGGCGCTGGCGGAGTTCGACGCGCGCAACGCCGGCCGGGCCGGTCTGAATCCGCAGGCGCTGGCGGCCGAGCGCGCTGCGCTTGCCGGGCGCCTGACCCAGCGGCCGTGGTACATGGAATACACGGCGAGTTTCTTCCCGGTCATCTTGGTTGTGTTTGTGCTGCGCTCGTTCCTGTTCGAGCCCTTCCGGATTCCGTCGGGATCGATGATTCCAACGCTGCAGATCGGCGACCTGATTCTCGTGAATAAGTATCAGTACGGAATCCGGCTTCCAGTCATCCACAAGAAAGTGTTCGAAATCGGCTCACCGCAGCGCGGTGACGTGATGGTGTTTCGTTTTCCGCACAATCCCTCGCAGGACTACATCAAACGGGTGGTCGGTCTGCCGGGCGACCGGGTGGAGTACGCTGACCGGCGGCTGACGATCAATGGCCAGCCGGTACCGCTGCAACCGCTGCCACGCTATTTCGAGGAGGAGCGGGTGCAGTATTACGCGCAGTTCTCGGAGAAGCTCGGCGATGTGGAGCACCGAATCATCCTCAGCGAGGGGCCCGGCGTGCCGCCGATGCGCGCGTTCGCCCATACGCATCCGCGCGCCTGCGAGTACTCGGCCGACGCGGTCCGCTGCACGGTGCCCCATGGCTATTACTTCGTGATGGGCGATAACCGCGACAACAGCGAAGACAGCCGTTTCTGGGGCTTCGTTCCGGACCAGAACATCGTCGGCCGGGCTTTTTTCATCTGGATGAATTTTGGCAACATCGGACGGATCGGCAGCTTTCACTGAGATGGGCAGGGTGGAGCCGTTAACAAGCGGGGAGAAAAGAATGCAGGGATCGTTCGGCAGCAGGAAACGGCAAGGCGGTCTCGGCCTGATCGCCCTGATCTTTGTCGGGTTGATCATTGTTGCGCTGCTGATCATCGGTGCCAAGCTGGTGCCTGCCATCACCGAGTATCTGGCCATTGAAAAAGCAGTGCAGCGCATTCGCAACGAAGCCGATACGGTGCCGCAGCTGCGGCGGGCCTTCGACCGCTATGCGCAGATCGACGACATCAAGTCGGTCGCCGGCAAGGATCTGGACATCACCAAAGAGTCGGACAAGGTCGTGATCTCCTACGCGTACTCCTACCAGATTCCGATCACCGATAACGTTCGGTTGGTCATCGATTTCTCCGGCACGACCAGCGCCCGGGCGCGGGTCCAGTGAGGGTAGCGGGAGACGCTCCGGCGTGATGGAACTGAGCGAACTGGAGCACCGACTCGGCTACGAGTTCGCCAATCGCGAACTGCTGGCGCAGGCGCTGACGCATCGCAGCCACGGGGCCGTGCACAACGAGCGGTTGGAGTTTCTCGGCGACGCGGTTCTCAACTGCACCATCGCGCAGTTGCTGTTCCAGAAGTTTTCACGGCTCAACGAGGGTGATCTGTCGCGGCTGCGCGCCAACCTGGTCAAGCAGCAGTCGCTGGCCGATATCGCGGAGCGGCTCGAACTGAGCGAGTTCCTGCGTCTCGGTGAAGGTGAACGCAAGAGCGGCGGCTTTCGCCGACCGTCGATCCTGGCCGATTCTCTCGAGGCGGCGATGGGAGCGGTGTTCGTCGATCGGGGCTTCGAGGCGGCGCGCGACGTAATCGCGCGCCTGTTCGAGCCGGTGCTGAAATCGGTCGACCCCAAGACGCTCGGCAAGGACAGCAAGACGCTGCTTCAAGAGTACCTGCAGGGCAAGCGCTTGCCATTGCCGCAGTACATGGTGGTGGAAACACGCGGCGCTGCGCACAATCAGGAATTCGAGGTCGAGTGCGCGGTGCCGAAGTTGGAAATCAGCGTGCGCGGCAACGGCCGCAGCCGCCGTGCCGCCGAACAGTCCGCCGCCAAGCTGGCGCTTGAGGCGGCGATGGCCGCCGCCCAGGCGGCCCGCCGCGCCAAGCGAAAGGCCGCGGCGGAGCACGCCGAGCAGGCCGAGGGCTCGCGTGGATCGGAGCGCAAGGAATCATCGGCCGACAAGCGCCTCGAAGAACCGTCGGCCACTGCTGCGGTTGAGGCTGTCGTCGCCGATGAGGTGCGGGCCACCGACAAGGGCGCGCCGCAGCACTGACGGATGACCATGTCTGCCGAGCACGGTGCGTCAGGCCCGCGTACCGGATTCGTGGCGATCATCGGCCGGCCGAATGTCGGCAAGTCGACCCTGCTCAATGCGCTGGTCGGCGAGCACGTGTCGATCACTTCGCGCAAGCCGCAGACAACGCGGGTGCGCCTGCTCGGCGTGCTGACGCGCGGCGAGCCTCCGGCTACGACGCAGTTCATTTTCATCGATACCCCGGGTTTCCAGCACCGACATCGATCGCTGTTGACCCGCAAGATGAATGAAACCGTCACCGCGGCGCTCAGCCAGGCCGATGTTGTCGTGCTGATTGTCGAGGCTGCCGGCATCAAGATCGAGGATCAAACGGTCATCGACCTGTTGCCGGCGGATCGTCCTAACGTGATCCTGGCCATCAACAAGATCGACCTGGTTGCCGAGCGTGACCAGCTGCTGCCGCGGATCGCCGAGGTCGCGCGACGCTACCCGTTCGCGGCGATCGTGCCGATCAGCGCCGAGAAGGATCGGCAGTTCGACGCCCTGCTGGGCGAAATCGCGCGCCTGCTGCCGGCGGGCGAGCCGCTGTTCGAGGCCGAGCAGTTCACCGATCGCAGCCTGCGCTTTCTTGCCGCCGAGACTATCCGCGAAAAGGCATTTCGACTGCTCGGCGATGAGCTGCCATTCGGCATCGCGGTGACGATCGAGCGCTGGAGCGAAGACGAGCGGCGGGCTGAGATCATCGCCACGCTGCTGGTCGAGCGCGAGTCGCAAAAGGGCATCGTGATCGGCGCGGGCGGGGCGAAGCTGCGCGAGATCGGCCGGCTGGCGAGGCTGGACGTGGCACGCATGCTCGGCAAGCCGGTCCACCTCGAAACGCATGTACGCGTGCGCCGTGGCTGGAGCGACGATGCGCGAGTGCTGAAGAGCCTGGGCTATGAGTGACCTGGTCGGCGAGCCGCCGGTGACCGTGCGACGCCGCAACGCTGACTCGCGTATCGAGCAGCAGCCGGGCTTCGTCCTGCACAGTTACGCTTGGCGCGAGACCAGCCTGATCGTCGAGGCGGTGACGCGTGACTACGGGCGGATCGCGCTGGTTGCGCGCGGGGCCAAGCGGCGAACGTCGCAATTGCGCGGCTTGCTCTCACCGTTCTCGGCGCTGTCGCTGTCGTGGAGCGGCCGCGGCGAAGTAAAGACGCTGGTCCGCGCCGAGTGGACCGGCGGCCTGGTGCCGTTGCGTGGCGATGCGCTGCTGGCTGGCTTTTATCTGAACGAGCTCATGGTGCGGTTGCTGGCACGCGCCGATGCCCATCCCGGGCTATTCGGTACTTACATGCGCTCTCTGCGTGCCCTGGCCGGCGACGAGAACCGCATCGGTAGCACACTGCGCGCCTTTGAATTCGAACTACTGCGAGAAATCGGCTACCTGCCAGCGCTTGACGTATGTGCGGATGGCGAAGCGGTCGAGCCGGGCACTCGCTACCGCGTCGATCCGCAGCGCGGACTGGTGCGCACCGAACGCCACGGCGACGGCATCAGCGTGGCTGGGGCGAGCGCGTTGGCGATGGCGGCGGGCGACTTCGCGACACCGACCGTGGCCAGCGAGGCGAAAGCGATGCTGCGGTTGATCATTCGCTACCATCTCGAGGGGCGGCCACTGAACACCCGCCGGATATTGCAGGATCTGAAGGAGCTCTGAGCACAGTGACCGCGTTGAGTGTCAACCTGAACAAGATCGCACTGGTACGCAATACGCGCGCGCTGGGCATTCCGAACGTGGCGAAGTTCGCGGCGATCGCGCTCGAAGCCGGTGCCGACGGCATCACCGTGCATCCCCGCCCGGACGGTCGCCATGTTCGCGGCGAGGACGTGCGCGAACTTGCGGCGCTGCTGGCCAAGTGGCCGGCAGCCGAGTTCAACATCGAAGGCAATCCGTTTCATCAGTTGATGGATTACGTACGCGCCGTGCGACCACACCAATGTACGTTTGTGCCGGACGAGACTGGCGCCTTTACCTCCGATCATGGTTGGGATCTGGCGCGTGATGGTGCGCGCTTGCAGTCTCTGATCGATGAAACGCGTGCGCTCGGCGTGCGCGTCAGCCTGTTCATGGATGCCGAACCGGCGGCGATGCCGCTGGCGCGAGATCTCGGCGCCGATCGGGTCGAGCTGTACACCGAGCCCTACGCGCTTGCGTTCGATACGGTCGAGCAGGCGCGGGCGCTGCAACGTTATCGTGCGGCCGCCGAGGCGGCGCAACGCGTTGGCCTCGGCGTGAACGCCGGGCACGATCTGAACCGGGACAACCTTCTGCCGTTTCTGGCCGCCGTGCCCGGTGTGCTCGAAGTGTCGATTGGTCACGCGCTGACTGCCGACGCACTCGAATTCGGCATGGCCGCCACCGTGCGCATGTATCTGGCGGTGATCCGCTCGGCCGAAGCAACGTTGCGCGAGACAGCGTGATTTACGGCATCGGAACCGATCTGGTCGAGATCGAACGGATTGCGGCGGCCTTCGATCGTTTCGGCGACCGCTTTGCGCAACGCATACTGGGTGCACAGGAGTTGGAACGTTTCAACCTGCGCCGCGCGCGCTCGGCCCGCCGCGGGATCACCTACCTCGCCACCCGCTTCGCGGCCAAGGAAGCGGTGTCGAAGGCCATCGGCCTCGGTTTGCGTTCACCAATGAGCTGGCGTGCGGTCGAGATCGTCAACACGGGTTCGGGCAAGCCGCAAGCCGTCGCCAGCGGCGCGCTGGCGGAATTTCTGCGCGCACGGCGGCTGCGCCTGTCGGTGTCGGTCAGCGACGAGCAGACTATGGCCCTGGCCTTTGTGGTGGCCGAGGTGATCGGCGCAGACGAGGCAGTGGAGGATTGAATGCTGGGTCCGGTGGTCGTTGATATTGAAGACAAACGCCTGACCGAGGCTGAGCGTCAGCGGCTGCAGCACCCGCTGATCGGCATGGTCATCTTGTTTGCCCGCAACTATGAATCGCCGGCGCAGCTCACCGCGCTGGCCGAAGAAATCCACGCCTTGCGTTCGCCGCCGTTGCTGATCGCGGTCGATCACGAGGGCGGGCGCGTGCAGCGCTTTCGCGATCCACCGTTCACCCGCATCGCGCCGATGGCAACGCTGGGCGCGCTGTGGGACCAGGATGTTTTGGGTGCTTGTCGCACGGCGGTGGCCGTCGGCTACGTGATGGCGGCAGAACTGCGTGCGCACGGCATCGATCTGACCTTTGCGCCGGTGCTAGATCTTGAATGGGGACGCAGCAGCGTCATTGGCGATCGCGCGTTGCATCACGATCCGCGCGTGGTAACCTTGCTCGCTGCGCAGCTGTGCCACGGCATGGCGCTCGCCGGCATGGCTAATTGCGGCAAACATTTTCCCGGTCACGGCTGGCCGGCGGCAGATTCACATACCGACGTGCCGGTCGACGAGCGCAGCCGCAGCGAGATTCTTGCCGCTGACGCGGCACCGTATCGTTGGCTCGGCGTGGCGCTGGCCGGCGTGATGCCGGCGCATGTGATTTATCCACACGTTGACAGCATGCCGGCGGGATTTTCGGCGCGCTGGATCGAGCGGGTGCTGCGCGGCAACCTCGGTTTTACCGGCGCGGTTTTCAGCGATGATCTGTCGATGGAAGGTGCGAGCGTGGCTGGCGACATCGTGGCGCGTGGCCAGGCGGCACTTGATGCCGGGTGCGACTTCGTCCTTGTGTGCAACGGCGCCGCGGCGGCCGAACAGGTGCTGCGCGGCATCGACTGGCAGCACTCGCCGGCTTTTGCGCAGCGGCTGCAGCGGCTGCAGCCGCGCGGCCCAGCATGGTCGGCGCGTGAACTGCAGGATGATCCGACTTATCAGGCGGCGCGCGACGAGGTTGGCCGCTGGTGCGCGCGTTCGCAGGCGTAAGACGCTCCCGCCTCAGGCAATCACGCCTCTAGCCCGCAGGCCACCGAGCTGCTCTTCGGTCAAGCCCAGCTCACGCAGCACGGCATCGGTGTCGTCACCCAGGTGCGGTGCTGGACGGCGGATCGTGCCTGGGGTGGCCGAAAGTTTCGGCACGATGCCCGGCACGTCGAGCGACCAGCCGTCGCGGGTGACCTGCTCCACGATCATCCCGCGCGCCCGATAATGAGGGTCCTCGTGGATGTCCTTTGCCGTATAGACCTTGCCGGCGGGGACGCGCGCCTCGGCCATCTTCGCCAGCACGTCGCTAACCGTGCGTGTCGACGTCCACTGTTCTATCGCCGCGTCGATTTCCGTCACGCGCGCGACACGACCGCTGTTGTTGGCCAAATCGGGGGCAGCGGCGAGATCCTGGCGACCGACGGCCTGCATCAGCCGCTTGAAGATGCTGTCGCCGTTGCCGGCAATCAGGGCAAAGCCGTCGCGGCAGCGATAGGCATTCGACGGCGCGATGCCCGGCAAGGCGCTGCCGGCGGGTTCGCGCACCGCACCGAAAACGCTGTACTCGGGAATCAGGCTTTCCATCACGTTGAACACCGCCTCGTGCAGCGCTACGTCAATCACCTGGCCGGCGCCCCCGTTTGCCTTGCGGTGATACAGCGCCGTCAGCACACCGATGACCCCATGTAAGGCGGCCAGCGTGTCGCCGATCGACACGCCGACGCGCACCGGCACCCGGCCTGGCTCGCCGGTCAGATGGCGTAGACCACCCATGGCCTCGCCGATCGCGCCGAATCCCGGGAGGTCACGATAGGGTCCACTCTGCCCATAGCCCGAGATGCGCAGCATGACAAGCCCCGGGTTCAGCGCCGAAAGTGCCTCCCAGCCGAGACCCCAGCCTTCGAGTGTGCCGGGGCGAAAATTCTCGACCAGCACATCGGCCTCGGCAATCAGGCGGCGAGCAACGTCCTGGCCTTCGGCCGTGCGCAGGTCGATGGCCAGCGATCGCTTGTTGCGCGACTGCACCTGCCACCATACGGAGGTGCCGTCCTTCAACATGCGCCAGCTGCGCAGCGGATCGCCGCCGCCCGGCGGCTCGATCTTGATCACGTCGGCGCCAAACTCGCCGAGGAACTTGGCCGAAAACGGGCCAGCGATCAGCTGGCCCATCTCGATGACTCGCACGCCGGCCAGCGCGCCTGGCGCCGCCGGATCAAGTGAACTGTTCACGGTGCGACTCCGCTGGGTTCTCGGGGAGGGTGCGAAGGGTTGCGTTGCGCAACGGTGAGCCTGCCGGTGTTCGCGCCGCTTGCTTGACTCCGCCGGAGGCAGCTGCCAGCGGCTGCTTAAGCGCGCTCGATATACGAGCCGTCATCGGTGCTGACGCGGATCTTCTCGCCGATGCTGACGAATGGCGGAACCTGCACCGTCAGTCCGGTTTCCAGCCGCGCCGGTTTGAACGAAGTGGTGGCGGTTGCATTCTTGATGCCGGGCTCGGTTTCGACGACTTCGAGCACCACACTGGTGGGCAACTGAATGCCGATCGGCCGATCGTTGTGGAAGTTGATCTCGACTTCCATGTTTGGCAGCAGGTAGTCGGACTGGCCTTCGAGAAAATCCGTGCCGAGCGAAATCTGTTCAAAGGTCTCGTTGTCCATGAACACGTAGTTGGTTCCGTCCTGGTACGAATAGGTCATTGTGCGGCGATCGATGAAAGGTCGTTCGACGCGATCGTCGGTCGACAGCCGTTCATTGCGCTTCTGGCCGGTTTCGACGTCCTTGACTTCGATCTGCATGTACGCGCCGCCGCGGCCGCCCACGTGCACGTGATACGACTTCAGAACGCGCCAGATGCGCTTGTCGAGTTCGAGCAAATTGCCCGCGCGGATTTCGGTGGCGAGGATCTTGGCCATGATGAAGGGGTCCTGCAGCAGATGCGGCGGCGACTCGTAGAATTCCGCCACGGCAGTTGTGAAAGGAGCCCGCGATTATAGGATGCGCGGGCGTGTGAGCCCTCGGTGCCCGCCTCAGAAAACCCCAGCGAAACGCTTCCTAGCTTCGATCCGCGCGCGGTAGTCGAGGGCTTGCCGCATCTGCCCGGCGTGTACCGGATGCTCGACGGCGAGGGGCAAGTGCTTTACGTCGGCAAGGCGCGCGACCTGAAAAAGCGCGTTGGTTCCTACTTCAGCAAGGGCGTCGGGCCACGGATCGCGCACATGCTGGGACGACTGGCGGCGATCGACACGACGGTCACGCGCTCGGAAGCCGAGGCGCTGCTGCTCGAAAACACCCTGATCAAGCGCTTGGCGCCGCGCTACAACATCCTCTTTCGTGACGACAAGTCGTATCCCTATCTGCGGTTTACGGCGCACGAGTTCCCGCGTGTCGCCTACTTCCGCGGCGCGCCGGATCGTCGCGGTCAGTACTTCGGGCCGTATCCGAATGCCTGGGCGGTCAAGGACAG
>JBFINI010000087.1:0-10133 GCA_041611275.1 Burkholderiaceae bacterium | reverse complement strand
TCGTGCAGGCGGCCGACGAGATCGCGGTGGCGCTGGCCGATGGCCGCAAGGTTCCGGCCATGCTGGTTGGCGCCGACCCGGAAACCGACCTTGCCGTGCTGCGCATTGATGCCCGCGATCTGCCGGTGATCACCCTCGGCCCGTCGGATTCACTGGCCGTTGGCGATGTCGTGCTGGCGATTGGCAACCCGTTTGACGTCGGGCAGACGGTGACGATGGGCATCGTTTCGGCCGTCGGCCGCAACAACCTGGGCATCAATCGCTACGAGAACTTCATCCAGACCGACGCAGCCATCAATCAGGGCAATTCCGGCGGCGCACTGGTCGATTCCGCCGGCAACCTGGTTGGCATCAATACGGCCATTTATTCGCGTTCGGGCGGTTCGGTCGGCATCGGCTTCGCGATTCCGACGGCGATCGTCACCCAGGTGATGAAGCAGCTGATCGCCTCTGGCCGTGTCACCCGCGGGTATTTCGGCATCGAACCTGTCGATATCACTCCGGAACTGGTCACCGCCCTGAAGCTGCAGCGCACGCAAGGGGTGGTCGTGCGCGGCGTGCAACGCAATGCGCCGGCCGGCAACGCCGGGATGGAGCCCGGTGACGTGCTGCTGTCGATCAACGACACGCCGGTACGCGATACACCGGGCATGCTCAACCAGATCGCCCAGTTGCCGCCCGGATCGGTGGCCCGCGTGAAAGTCGAACGCAATAGCCGGGAGCTCGACCTCGCCGTGACTGTCGGCCAACGACCGATCCCGACGGAACGGCGCTGAGCCCGCTGCACGTCCGCTCAACGCCGCCGGCGCGCGCGCATCTCCTCTGCTTTCAGCCGCGCGGCCGGGTCACCGGCGGCCGAAGCTTCCACGTACCAGCGCAGCGCACGGTCGAAATCGCGTTCAACGCCATCGCCGTTCTCATACATGCTGGCCAGGATGTAGGCAGCACCGGTATCGCCCTGCTCAGCTGCGCGTTCGTACCAGTAGGCCGCGGCGGCGTAGTCGCGCGCCGCGCCGCGGCCGAGAAAGTACTGCGTGGCCACACTGACCTGCGCGTCGCGCCACCCCTGACGAGCCGCTTTTTCGAACCAGGCGGTCGCCTCGGTCAGCGACCGATCGACGTGCCGGCCTTGTTCGAGAAACACGGCCAGCGTGTACTGCGCCCGGGCCAGGCCGTTGTCGGCCGAACGGCGCAGCCAGACGATGCCCTGGGCCGGGTCGGCAGAAACACCGTCGCCACTGACCAGCATCACCGCGAGATTGAACTGCGCCACGCGCTGGTTGCGTTCGGCCGCCTTGCGGAAGTGGGCAAAGGCACCCTGCCCATCGCGCGCCTGGTAGGCAGCCCAGCCTCGCGCCAGATCGGGATCGTCGTCCGGCACAAGCTGCAGCTGCGCCATCGCGCCGGAGGCGCCAAGCGCGAACGCAAGCCCGGCCATCGCCTTGCACAGCCTGTCGAGCAGGCGCAGCTGCGATGCCCGCCCGCTCATTGCGAGTCGGAGGCTGCGGTCGAAGCCGGCTCCTCAGCCTCGCGCTTGCCAACGAAACGCGCCAGTTGAATGCCTACTTCGTACAGCAGGCAAAGCGGCACCGCCAGCAGAAGCTGCGAGATAACGTCCGGGGGCGTGAAGATGGCCGCAACGATGAAGGCGCCGACGATGACGTAAGGACGCGCAGCGCGCAGCTTCTCGACATCCGCGATGCCGAAGCGCGCCAGCAGCACCACGGCAATCGGCACTTCGAAGGTCAGGCCGAAGGCGAGAAAAAGCCCCAGCACGAAGCTGAAGTAGGCATCGATATCCGGCGCGACATTGACCGACGTCGGCGCGAAACCGGCGATGAAGCGGAACACTAAACTAAAGACGACGTAGTAGCAGTAAGCCATTCCAAGCGCGAACATCGCCACGCTCGACGCGATGATCGGCGCCGCCAGCCGCTTTTCGTGCAGATACAGGCCAGGCGCCACAAACGCCCAGACCTGGTAGAGCACGAAAGGCAGAGCGACCAGAAACGAGACAAAGAGCGTCACTTTCAACGGCACCATGAAGGGCGTGACCACGCCGGTGGCGATCAACTTTGTGCCTTCGGGCAGCACCGCCATCATCGGCGCCGACAGAATTGAAAAGATCTCGCGCATGAACGGAGACAGCGCCAGGAATACGACCACGATGGCGATGGCCGCGCGCACCAGCCTCTGGCGCAGCTCGACCAGATGCGAAAGAAAGCTCTGTTCTTCGCCGGGCTCGGTGCCGCTCGCCGGCGGCTCGCTACTCATCGTCGACAGCGCTCGGTCAGCGGCGGATCCGCGGCCGGTTCAGCCGAGCCCGCGGCGCGTACTTGTTCTGGGCTCCGGCATGCGAAGACGGCAGCGCCATGGTCCGCTTCAGCCGCGCCAGTTCCTCGGCCAGTTCGTCGACCGAGGGGCCCGGACGGTAGCGCTTGGGAAAGACATTGCGCTGCCAGGATTCGCCGGCGCCCTCCCATTCGTAGCCGGTCGCCACTGACCCCTGAGATTCTTCGGTCGATGCTTCGGACTTGTTGATCTCTTTTCCGAGCGAGCTCAGATCAGAGCGGACCTCGTTCAGGGATGACTGCACCGACTGCGCCGCCTGGCGCGCCTCTTCCTGCAGCTTCTTCAGCTCGGCCAGTTCAAGCTCGCGATTGATGTCGCTCTTGACCTGACTGACGTAGCGTTGCGCCTTGCCGACCCATTCTCCGACCGTGCGCGCCACCTTGGGCAGCCGTTCAGGGCCGAGCACGACCAGCGCAACGGTGCCGATGAGTGCCAACTCGCCGAAGCTGAAATCGAACATCTTGCGGTCGAGGCTCGAAAATTCAGCATCGAGCGCGCCCGAAGCCGCCGGCATGGCCAGCCGGCCGCCGGCGGCTCAGGCAGATCAGGACTTCTCTTTCGCCTGGACGTCGATGGTCTGCCCGGCGACCTTCTTGGCTTCCTCGACTTCCTTCTTGCCGGCGGCATCGGCCTCGTTGGTGCCTTCCTGGATGCCTTCCTTGAAGCCCTTGATGGCGCCACCGAGGTCCTTGCCCATGTTCTTCAGCTTGGCAGTGCCGAAGACCAGGATGATGACCAGCAGCACGATGAGCCAGTGCCAAATCGAAAATGAACCCATGATTAACTCCGTTGACGGCTACGAACGCTTCCACGGCCGGGGACCTCCCAGCACGTGCACGTGCAAGTGATACACCTCTTGCCCGCCGTCCGGGCCGTTATTGGTCACGACACGGTAACCATTCGTGGCGCCTTGTTCTCTTGCCAGCCGCGGTGCGAGAAGTTGCATTTTACCCAACAGCCGCTCATGGCGGGCTTCAGCCGCATCAAGGCTGTCGAAGTGCTCTTTCGGCACGATCAACAGATGCACCGGCGCGGCCGGATGGATATCGTGGAAAACGATCACGTCGTCGTCCTCGAAGATCTTGCGACTGGGGATCTCGCCGCTGACGATGCGGCAGAAGATACAGCTCGAACTCATGTCGGTCACCTCGTCATTGCCCGTCCTCGCGGGCCTGGGCCTTACGCGCGGCCCGTTCTTCCAGGCCGGACGTGCCGGCACGGCGCTGCAGTTCGGCCATCACCTGCTGCGGACCGAGACCGTAATGCGCAAGCATGACCAGAGTATGGAACCACAGGTCCGCAGTCTCGGCGACCAGCCTTTCCTTGGCGCCACCCGCCCCGGCATCCTTGGCAGCGAGCACCGTTTCGGTGGCCTCCTCACCGACCTTCTTCAGAATCGCGTCCTCGCCGCGCGCCAGCAGCCGGGCGACATACGAGGCGGCGGGATCGCCACCGCGCCGCGTTTCGATCACCGCCGCCAGGCGGCTGAGGACGTCATCGTTCATTTGCGGTAGATGAGTTCAGGATCCTTCAGCACCGGGTCCACCGGCAACCAACTTCCCTCGCGCAATTGCCGGTAAAAGCAGCTCTCGCGTCCGGTGTGACAGGCAATGCCGCCGACCTGTTCCACCTTGTACAACACGGCGTCGCCGTCGCAGTCCAGCCGGACTTCGAGCACTCGCTGCCGATGTCCCGAATCCTCGCCCTTGCGCCAAAGCCTTGCACGGGAACGCGAAAAATATACGGCCTGACCCGTGGCCGCCGTCTCGGCGATCGCTTCACGGTTGGCCGATGCCACCATCAGCACCCGACCGCTGGCGGCGTCTTGGGCGATCACCGTTACCAGCCCGGCGCCGTCGAAGCGGACCTCGTCCAGCCAGTTCACCGCGGTTCCCTGCCGCGCGGTCCAATGCCGTGCACGCCGGCGCACCCGGATCGCGCTGATGGGGTCGGTATTCGGCTCAAGCGTCCCTCATGGTGATGCCCTGCTGGGCGAGGTATTGCTTGGCCTCTCGAACGGAATACTCGCCGTAGTGAAAGATCGACGCCGCCAACACCGCGTCGGCGCGGCCGATCGTGATGCCTTCGGCCAGATGCTGCAGCGTACCGACGCCGCCGGAGGCAATGACCGGAACGGCGACCGCGTCCGATACCGCACGCGTCAGCTCGAGATCGAAGCCGGCCTTGGTGCCGTCGCGGTCCATGCTGGTCAGCAAGATCTCGCCCGCCCCGAGCGCCGTTACGCGACGCGCCCAGTCGATCGCGTCCAACCCCGTCGCCGTACGGCCGCCGTGCGTGAATACCTCCCAGCCCCTGTCCGCATCGGTGGCCACACGCCGGCGCGCATCCACGGCAACGACGATGCACTGCGCACCGAAACGGGCGCTCGCATCGGCCACCAGCTGCGGGTTTTGCACGGCTGCGGTGTTGATCGAGATCTTGTCGGCGCCGGCGTTCAGCAGGCGGCGCACATCGTCGACCTTGCGCACACCGCCGCCGACAGTTAGCGGAATGAAGACGCAGTCGGCAACCGCCTCGATCATGTGCAGCAGGATGTCGCGAGCGTCCGATGAAGCGGTGATATCGAGAAACGTCAGCTCGTCGGCACCTTCGGCATCGTAGCGGCGGGCGATCTCGACCGGGTCGCCGGCATCGCGCAACTGAACGAAATTCACGCCCTTGACCACGCGGCCGGCGGTGACGTCCAGACAGGGAATGATGCGCTTCGCAAGCATGGTGAAGTATGACGCGCAAATGCGCCGGCCGTGCGCGCGCCGTGCAGCCCGATCACTCGCCGCCGAGTTCGTCCGCGCGCGCCTGCGCCACCTTGAAGTCGATCGCGCCCTCGTAGAGCGATCGGCCAAGGATCGCCGCCTCGACGCCCTCGATCTCGACCGCGCATAGCCGCTCGATGTCGGCCATGCTGGATACGCCGCCGCTGGCGATCACGGCGACGTTGACCGCACGGGCCAGTTCGACCGTGGCCTCGATGTTCACGCCGGTCATCATGCCGTCGCGGCCGATGTCCGTGTACAGGATCGCATCGACGCCGTAGTCCTCGAACTTCTTGGCCAGATCGATCACGTCATGCCCGGTGAGCTTGCTCCAGCCATCCGTGGCCACCTTGCCCTCCCTGGCATCGAGCGACACGATGACGTGGCCGCCAAAGGCGCTGCAGGCATCCTGCAGGAAGCCGGGACTCTTGACCGCCGCGGTGCCAACGACCACGAAGGACACGCCGTCGTCGATGTAGCGCTCGATCGTATCCAGGTCGCGGATGCCGCCGCCCAGTTGCACCGGCACCTCCTCGCCGACGGCTTTGATGATCCGCTTGATCACCGACTCGTTCACCGGTCGGCCGGAGCGCGCTCCGTTCAGATCGACCAGGTGCAACCGGCGCGCACCCTGCTCGACCCAGTGCATCGCCATCGACACCGGATCCTCCGAAAACACGGTGACGTCGGACATGTCGCCCTGGCGCAGGCGCACACACTTGCCGTCCTTCAGATCGATGGCGGGAATCAGCAGCATTTCGTGGCCGGCGCGGCGCCGAGGCTACGGGAGGCGGGCAAGGAGAGTGGGGCTCGTTGAGGTCGGCGAAAAGCCAAGGGGCGCTCAGGGGTTCCAGCGCGTGAAGTTCTCGTACAGCTTGAGTCCGGCGGCAGCGCTTTTCTCGGGATGGAACTGGGTTGCGAAAATATTATCCCGCGCTACCACGCAGGTAAAGCCGTGGCCGTAGTCTGAAGTACCGGCGACGAGGCTGGCCTCGCGCGGCAATACGTAATAGCTATGCACAAAATAGAACCAGCTACCGTCGGCAATGCCGTCCCACAGGCGGTGTTTCTTCGCCTGCCGGACCCGGTTCCAGCCCATGTGCGGCACCTTGAGCCGGGAGCCGCCGTTCGTTCGCATGGCTTCGTCGCGAAAACGCACCACTTCGCCCGCGAACAGCCCCAGCCCCTCCGTGTCTCCCTCCTCCGAGCGCTCAAACAGCATCTGCTCGCCGATACACACAGCCAGCACTGGCTTGTTTGCGGTCGCCGCACGAACGGCATCTTCGAGACCCGACTCACGCAGGTAACGCATGCAATCGGGCATGGCGCCCTGCCCGGGAAAGACAATCCGCTCTGCGGCACGGACTTCGGCCGGGTCGGCGCTGATGCGCACAGCGACCTTCGGTGCAACATGCTCCAGCGCCTTGGCCACCGAACGCAGGTTGCCCATGCCGTAGTCGACGACAGCGATCATGCGCTACTCGCGCTCGCGCCGCTGCTCGACGCACGAGCACGGGCAGCGAGGAACTCGGTGAGTCGGCTGCGGCGCGGCCGCGCGCGCGACCGATGACAAGCGCTGCTCAAGACCATCGAAGCGCTAAAGGGTGCCCTTGGTCGACGGCACTGTCCCCGCTGCACGGGGGTCAAACTCAAACGCCATTCGCAAAGCGCGGGCGAAGGCTTTGAACACCGTCTCGCACTGATGGTGCGCGTTGTCGCCGCGCAGATTGTCGACATGCAGCGAGACCAGCGCGTGATTGACGAAACCCTGGAAGAACTCGTGCGCCAGGTCGACATCGAATTCACCAATCATCGCCCGCGTGAACGGCACATGCCATTCGAGCCCTGGCCGCCCGGAAAAATCGACAACCACGCGCGACAGCGCCTCGTCGAGCGGCACGTAAGCATGACCATAGCGGCGGATGCCCTTCTTGTCGCCGACGGCGCGCACTATGGCCTGGCCCAACGCGATGCCGACATCCTCGACCGTGTGGTGGCCGTCGATGTGCAGGTCGCCCTTGGCCTCGATCGTCAGATCGACCAGCGCGTGGCGGGCAATCTGGTCGAGCATGTGATCGAAGAAGCCGATGCCGGTGGCGAGCTGCGCGCGGCCGCTGCCGTCGAGATCGACGACGACCCGGATTTCGGTCTCGGTGGTCTTGCGAACGACTTCGGCGCTGCGCGGACTCATCGCTTTCCTACAGGCTGTCTGTCAATGCACCGACGAAGGCGTCGTTCTCCTGCGCCGTGCCCACGGTCACCCGCAGGCAGCCGGCAAGCAGCGGGTGCACGTGCGTGCGATTCTTGATCAGTATGCCGCGTGCCTTCAGCGCGGCAAACACCCGGTCGGCGCCATCGGTACCGCCGTCGACGCGAAACAGGATGAAATTGGCCGCCGATGCAAACGCCGTCACGCCGGCCAGACCCCGCAGCGCCGCCAGCAGACGCTCACGCTCGGCGCGCAGCGTGGCCGCCTGCTCATCGAGCACGGCACCCCGGTCGAGCATGAACTCGGCCGTGGCCAGCGTCAGCACATTGACGTTGTACGGCGGCCGCACCTTGTTGAATTCGCCGATCCAGGCCGGATCGCCGCACAGGTAGCCCAGGCGAATACCGGCCAGGCCCATTTTTGAGAACGTGCGCAGCACCAGAAGATTGGCTCGCCGCGCCAGCTGCGGCAGCCAAGTGTCCTGCGCGAACGGCAGATACGCCTCGTCGAGCACCACCAGTCCGGGTGCCACATCGAGCACCGCCTCGACGGTGGCGCGGTCGAACAGGTTGCCGGTCGGATTGTTCGGCCAGCTGATGAAGATCACCGCCGGCCGATGCGCGGCGACCGCCGCCAGCAGGGCGCCGCGGTCCAGCGAGAAATCCGCCACCAGTGGCACCCCGACAAAGCGGCCGCCATCAAAGCGGCTCGCGAGCTCGTACATCTCGAAGCTCGGCCACGGCGACAGCACGGTGGCGCCGGGCCGGGCACAGGCCTGGATGACCAGATGGATCAATTCGTCCGAGCCGTTGCCGAGCATTAGCGTCATGCCCGCGGGCAAATTGATCGACCGCGCCAGTTTCTCCTTGAAGACGCGCGGATCGGCCGGCGGATAGCGGTTCAGCGTCACACGGGCCAGCCGCTCGCCGAGTTCCTGAGCCAGTTCGGGCGGCAACCCGAACGGGTTTTCCATCGCGTCGAGCTTGATCAGGCCGGTCGAGTCCGGAACCGCATACGCATTGATCGCCCGAATCTCGTCGCGAACGATCGACAGGTCGGGCCGCGGCTGTCGCAGATCGTTCATCTTCGGTACCGATAGCGGGCGCTGGCCGCATGTGCCGGCAGTTGTTCACCGTCGGCCAGCCGCGCCGCCACCTCGCCCAGCGTTCGCGCACCGGCAGACGAAACCTGGATCAGGCTGGTTCGCTTCTGGAAGTCGTACACGCCCAACGGTGACGAAAAGCGCGCGCTGCGCGCCGTCGGCAGCACATGATTCGGGCCGGCGCAATAGTCGCCGAGCGCCTCGCTGGCAAAACGGCCGAGGAAGATCGCGCCGGCGTGGCGTATCTTGCCCGCCCAGTGCTGCGGCTCGTCGGTCGAGATCTCCAGATGCTCAGGGGCGATGCGGTTGGCCAGATCGCAGGCCTCCTGCAGATCGCGCGCAACAATCAGCGCCCCGCGGCCGGCCAGCGACTTCTCGATGATCGGCCGCCGCGGCATCGTCGGCAGCAGCCTGGCGATCGACGCCTGCACCTTGTCGATGAATGCCGCGTCCGGCGTCAACAGGATGGCCTGCGCCAGTTCGTCGTGCTCGGCTTGCGAAAACAGATCCATGGCAATCCAGTCGGGATCCGTCTTGCCGTCACAAATGACGAGAATCTCGCTGGGCCCAGCGATCATGTCGATGCCGACCACGCCGAACACGCGCCGCTTTGCCGCCGCCACGTACGCATTGCCGGGACCGACGATCTTGTCGACGGCCGGCACCGTTTCGGTGCCGTATGCCAGCGCCGCCACCGCCTGCGCGCCGCCGATTGCGAACACGCGGTCGACGCCTGCCAGCGCCGCCGCGGCGAGCACCAGCGGGTTGCTTGCTCCGTCGGGCGTCGGTGAGACCATCACGATCTCGCGCACGTCGGCAACCCGCGCCGGGATCACATTCATCAGCACCGACGACGGATAAGCGGCCAGCCCGCCCGGCACGTAGACGCCGACACGGTCGAGCGGCGTGACGCGCTGGCCGACTTCGGTACCGTCATCTTCCCGAATCGACCAGCTTTCGCCGCGCTGTCTTTCATGAAAGTGCTGGATGCGGCGCGCCGCGGCCTCGAGTGCCGCCCGGTCGTCGAGCGGCAGCGCTTCCAGCGCGGCACGCAGGTCGGCGCCGGCGATTTCCAGCGCTGCAACTGACGGCGCGCTGATCCGGTCGAAACGGTTCGTGTGCTCAAGCAGCGCCGCATCGCCGCGATCGCGCACATCGTCGACGATCGCCACCGCTGCGGCCTCGATCTGCCGGTCGGCCGGTGTGTCGACCGCGACCAGCCGCGAGAACTCGGCGTCGAAGTCCGGCTGGCGCGTGTCGAGAACCCTGATCTTCATCCGGCCACCGCAACTTCCAGTAGCTCGATCAACGGCATCAGCGCGTCGCGCTTGGTCTTCAGCGCCGCCTGGTTGACGATCAACCTGGAACTGATCGACGCGATCTCCTCGACCTCGATCAGATTGTTGGCGCGCAGCGTGCCACCGCTGGAGACGAGATCGACGATCGCATCAGCCAGTCCTGCCAGCGGCGCCAGTTCCATCGAGCCGTACAGCTTGATCAGGTCCACGTGTACGCCCTTGGCGGCAAAATGCTCGCGGCTGGCCGAAAGATACTTGGTCGCCACGCGCAAGCGCGCGCCGCGCCGGACTGCCGCCGCGTAATCGAATCCGGCTGGCACGGCGACGCACAAACGGCAGCGGGCAATGCCCAGATCGAGCGGCTGATACAACCCATTGCCGCCGTGCTCGATCAGCAC
>JBFINI010000086.1:0-10192 GCA_041611275.1 Burkholderiaceae bacterium | reverse complement strand
TGCGATCCCCCTCTTTCACCCGTAGGTCGTATGCGGTATTAATTCGACTTTCGTCGAGCTATCCCCCACTACTGGGCACGTTCCGATGCATTACTCACCCGTTCGCCACTCGTCGCCAGGTTGCCCCGCGTTACCGTTCGACTTGCATGTGTAAGGCATGCCGCCAGCGTTCAATCTGAGCCAGGATCAAACTCTTCAGTTCGAACCTTTTCGCACACAATTGTGTACGTCGCTCACTCACGGAATCGAAGCGAATCTGATGATTCCCTTCATTCGTGTTTGAGCACCTGATGTATTGAGCAATGCCACCGAGCTTGGCGTGAGACCTCACCCGGCGGTTGCGCCTCTTCATCAAGCGCCCACACTTATCGGCTGTTTCAGTTGTTAAAGATCGATCTGTTCGAAGCCGGTCCGGAGCGCTGACGCACTGCACATGACCCCGCAGGGAGCAGAGAAGGGAGATTATGTCGAGCCCTGTTTGACGTGTCAAATCGACAACTAGGCGAAGTCCTCATAGTCGGCCAAGTCGTTGATCGGCAACGACGCTAGCGGTGGCCGAAACGCGGAGGGCGCTTTTCGAGAAACGCGTTCATGCCCTCCTTCTGGTCAGCGCTGGCGAAAAGCGAGTGGAAAAGCCGGCGTTCATACATCAGCCCCTCAGTCAAGGGCGCCTCGTAGGCGCGCTGCACCGCTTCCTTTGCCATCAACACAGACGGCAGTGAAAACTGCGCGATCGCCTTGCCGGCGGCAAGCGCCTCCTGCAGTACAGCCGCGGCAGGCACCACGCGTGAAACCAAGCCGGCCCGCTCTGCTTCCTGTGCGTCCATCATCCGCGCGGTTAGCACAAGATCCATTGCTTTGGCCTTGCCCACCGCGCGCGGCAACCGCTGTGTGCCACCGGCTCCGGGAATGATGCCGAGTTTGATTTCTGGCTGACCGAAACGCGCGTTATCACCAGCGATGATGATGTCGCACATCATGGCAAGTTCACAGCCGCCGCCGAGGGCATAGCCGGCGACCGCGGCAATGACCGGCTTGCGAATACGCTTTATTTCCTCCCAGTTGCGCGTGATGTAGTCGGCCTTGAATACATCCATGTAGGACCAGTCCTTCATCGCGGCGATGTCGGCGCCCGCGGCGAACGCTTTTTCGGATCCCGTGATGACAATGGCCGTGATCGCCTCATTGCCGTCGAACGCGCGAAGCGCACTGCCCAGTTCGTCCATCAACGCGTCGTTGAGCGCGTTCATGGCCTTGGGGCGATTTAACGTGACCAGCCCAACACGGTCGTGCGTTTCGACAAGAATGTATTGGTAACTCACAACGACCTCCATTGCGGTTTAGGAAGAAGACCACATCGCCGATCAGGCGCGCCAATCGCCGGAAACGTGCACGTCGAAACCCATGATCGCGCGGTGCGCACCGGCAGTTCAAATACTGCGGCACCGAGACGTAATCAGGTCCGCTGCAGCCCATTTCCACACACGCCCTTCTCGCGCATTAATTGAACACAAGGCGCGAAATCCAATTACGGAGCAAGCTTGAAACGTTCTTCTGACGATGCACACCGAGAATACCGATGTGGAAGTCGATCGGCCCGCACGCCAACATGTCGATCGGTGTCGCGACGCGAATGACCAACAGCCGGCAAACGGGCGAAGTGCCTGCGCGCCGATGAATCGATACCTGGCCGGATAGACTGCGGCGCATGGGTCCGCACATCGATTCTTCATCAACCCATAGTCTGCAATGCGATGAGCTCGCTTGTCGGCCTGCGTAGCGCCCAGGCGCTGGGACATCTGGGCCTGTTGCCGTTCTTCGCATTGGCCCTGCTCTCCTGGTCGCCAATGGGTGCGATCGTCGGTGGCGTCGCCGTCGCCGGGCTTGCCCGACTTGCGCTGGTGGCTTACGCGGCTGTGATTCTTTCGTTTCTTGGTGCCGTCCACTGGGGTTTTGCGCTGCTGACGCCCGGAATCCCGCGATCGGTCGTCCGGCAGTCACTGATCTGGGGTGTCATGCCCTCGCTGCTCGGATGGCTCGCGCTGTTAATGACGTTCGTCGGCGTTAACGTATGGCTGGTCTTCACATTTCTGATCGGTGATCTGCTGCTTTGCCGATTGATGGACGGCGCGTTGCTTCGACACTACCCGACCGCGCCGCACTGGTATATCGGGCTGCGCACAAGACTGACGGTCGGTGCCTTGCTTGCGCTTGCGCTGGCGCTGCCCACGACTTTCTAAGGAGGCGACAACATGTTCAAGGCGATCGTGCTGAACAGGGACAAAGACCAATTCAGCGGTGAACTCCGAAATCTCGACGATGATGCACTGCGCGCCAACACGCCGGACACGGAGGTCGAACTGGCTGTCGAGTTTTCGACCATCAACTACAAGGATGGGCTGGCCTTGACCAACAAGGGTCCCGTAGTGCGCAAGTGGCCGATGGTGGCCGGCATCGACGCTGCGGGCACGGTTGTGGAGAGCGCCGATCCGCGTTTTTCGCCGGGAGACAAAGTGGTACTCAATGGCTGGGGCGTCGGCGAGACACACTGGGGCGGTCTGGCTCAGAAAGCGCGCTTCAAGGCCGACTGGCTGGTGCCGCTGCCCGTTGACTTGACTACGCGACAAGCAATGGCGATCGGCACCGCAGGCTACACGGCGATGCTGTGTTGCATGGCATTGCAGGAACAAGGGGTAGAGCCGTCCAGTGGCGACGTCCTCGTCACCGGCGCCTCCGGCGGGGTTGGCTCGATTGCAATTTCGATCCTCGCCGGATGGGGATATCGCGTCGTCGCTAGCACCGGCAAGGCCGCCGAGGCCGACTACCTCAAAGGCCTTGGCGCCAGCGGCGTAATTGATCGCACCGAACTTTCTGCGCCCGGCAAGCCGCTGCAGAAGGAGCGCTGGGCGGGCGTGGTCGATGCCGTTGGCTCGCACACGCTGGCCAACGCCTGCGCGCAGACGCGCTACGGCGGCACGGTCACCGCCTGCGGCCTGGCCCAGGGCATGGATTTTCCGGCCACGGTCGCACCTTTCATCCTGCGCGCCGTGCGCCTGATCGGTGTCGACTCTGTGACGTGTCCGATGGCACGGCGGCGCATGGCATGGCAGAAACTCGCCGCCGAGTTGGATCGTGACAAACTCGATGCCGTCACCCGCGAGATCGGCCTGGCGCAGAGCTTCGAGGTCGCGCAGTCGATCCTGGCTGGACACACTCGCGGTCGGGTTGTCGTCGACGTAAACGCATAGCCTCGGCAAGCGCCAGCCGGCCGAGTGAATCGGCCGGAATTCGGGGGTAGGCCTTGCCTTTTCGAGGCATCGGCGCCGGTCAGATCGCCGATAGTCGGCCCGTATGCTGGGCTCACTTCTCAGACGGCTGCGTCCTGCACCGGCACCCAAGGCGAGTGCCGAAGCGCGGCCGTCGCCAAAGGTCGAAGCGCAATCGATCGACGCACCTGCCGCCGACGCGCCCACGGCTGTCACTTACGGCGTACGCCGCCCGCTGATTTCAGCAAAAGGCGATATCGCCGGCTTCGAATTCCGCCTGAGCGCAAGCACACAGCGGCGACTTCTGGAGCGCGTCGACGCGACAGTTCGATCGGCCCACACCGCTGCGCTGCTGACCGCAATGCGGCTGACCGCACAAACCGGACGCCTGGCATTTGCCGAGTTGCGCGGCGACTGGCTGCGCGGAGAGGATCTGCCCAAGCTGATGACGCGCGGCATCGTCATCGGACTGTCGGACGTTACCGCCGACGAAGGCTGGGCGGACTGCGCTGCCAGACTGCGCACGAGCGGCGCACGCCTCGGCTGGAGCGAGCGCCCGGCGACGACTGTCGCACCCGATTTCCGTCTGGTCCGCCTGACTGAGCATGCCTTCGTCGACGTGCCGGCGATCGTGCAACGCTGGCGGGCGCAGCGCCCGGGCGCACCACTGGTGGTGACTGAGGCCGCATCGATCGATGACCTCGAAGCCGCGCTGCGCGCCGGCGCTCACTATGCGAGCGGCGAAATGTCGGCCAGCGCCGATAACGGCACGGCACAGCCTCTGCCGCCGCAGGTGCTTCGGGTTCACCGCCTGTTGCAGCACCTGGGGCGCGAGGCCGGGGTGCAACAACTGTCCGAGGAAATCAAGGCCGACGTGGCGCTGACCTATCGACTGCTGCGCTTTGCGAACAGCGCTGCGGTCGGCGCATCGCGCGAGATCGAGTCGATCGAGCAGGCAATCATGCTGCTCGGTCGCAACGAACTGCATCGTTGGCTTGCGATCATGTTGATCAATTCGGCCGACGGGCGACCGGCCGCACGGGCCCTGCAGGAGATCGCGCTGGCGCGTGCGCAGCTGCTTGAAGCGCTGGCGCGCGAGCACGGTGACCCGCGCCCCGACGGCTTCTTCACGCTCGGTCTGGCGTCGATGCTCGGCGTGCTGCTGCAGATGCCCCTGGCCAGGGCGATAGAACCACTGCGGTTGCCCGAACCGGCGCTACAGGCCTTGCTCGAAAGCCGTGGGCCGTGGCGCCCGCATCTTGAACTGGCACTGCTGCTGGAGCGACACAAGGCCAACGCCGCGGAGGCGCCGGCACTGGCCTTCGGCGGCATCGACCGGGTACTTGAACTCGCCGATCACGCCTGGGCCTGGGCCGCAGCGTCAACCGCCGACTTGCGCGGCTGAAACCGCGAGCTTGAGTCATCCCACCCGGGCTGCATCACGCGGCCGACCTGCTACGCTTTTCAACGTCGCCGGATCAAACGCCGGCGTTTCGTTGTGGAGTTCGCATGACGCAATTGACCGTCAACGGCCGCGCGGTGACCATTGACGCCGACCCGAGCACGCCGCTGCTCTGGGCACTACGCGACAACCTGGGACTGACGGGGACCAAGTTCGGCTGCGGCATCGCCGCCTGCGGCGCCTGCACCGTCCATGTCAACGGCGACGTTCGCCGCTCGTGCGTGACACCGATCTCGTCGGTTGCCGGCGCGCAGATCACGACGATCGAAGCCCTTGAAAACGATCGCATCGGCCGCGCGGTCCAGGACGCCTGGGTCAGAAATGACGTCGTCCAGTGTGGTTATTGCCAGTCGGGCCAGGTAATCGCTGCCACAGCACTTCTCAAGTCCAAGAAGCATCCGTCCGACCGCGACATCGACGAAGCCATGGCCGGCAACGTCTGCCGCTGCGGCACTTACGCGCGGATTCGCGTCGCCATCAAAGACGCGGCCAAGGCGCTGGGCTGAGGAACGGACGATGGACAAGCTGTTGACCCAGCGAGGCGTCGACGTAGTCACGCAACTCAATTCCGAGCGCGCCCGCAAGCTGACGCGCCGGCAGTTCCTGCAGGCCACCGGGATGGCCGGCAGCGGCCTGATGCTCGCCATCGGCCTACCGGAAGGCCGAAGCCTCGGCGGCCGGCTGGCGCACGCGCAGCAGACCGAAGAGAAATTTACCTATCCGCCCGCGGCCTTCATCCGCATCGGCACCGACGACAGCGTCACCGTGCTGATCAACAAGCTCGAGTTCGGCCAAGGCGTCTTCACATCGATGGCGATGCTGATCGCCGAGGAACTCGAGTGCGACTGGAACAGGGTGCGGGCGGAGCACGCACCGGCAGCCAAGGTCTACGCGCACCCTCAATTCGGCATCCAGATGACCGGCGGCTCGACGTCGATCGCCTCGAGCTGGAGCCAGTACCGCCTGATCGGCGCCACGGCGCGCCTTATGCTGATCGAGGCCGCGGCCCAGCAATGGGGCGTGGAGAAAAAGCGAATCGACACGCGCAAGGGCGTGGTGATCGAGATCGGCGGCGGCAAGCGGCGGGCCAGTTACGGCGCCCTTGCCGAGTCGGCCATGAAGCTGCCGGCGCCGCCGCGTGCCGGCGTAAAGGCCGATTCCAAGGATTTCGAACTGATCGGCAAATCGACCCGCCGGATTGATTCGCGCGAGAAGGTCAACGGTAGCGCTGAATTCGCGATCGACAAGCGCCTGCCCGGCATGCGGGTGGCGGTGGTGGCGCGGCCGCCGATCTTCGGCGGGCGGCTGGCCAAGATCGACCTCGAGAAAGCCAAGGCGATCAAAGGCGTGCTGGCCGTGGTGCCGGTGCAGGTTGACCGCTCGGGCACTGGACTGGCCGTGATCGCCGAGGGTTACTGGCCGGCCAAACAGGGCCGCGATGCGTTGTCGATCGAGTGGGCGCTGCCGGCCGGCGTCAGCAGCAAGGATCAACTGGCGCAGTACCGTCAACTGGCGCAGCAGCCTGGCTTGCCGGCCAGGCGCGACGGTGACGCCAAAGCGCTGGCCAATGCCGCGCGCCGCATTGAGGCCGAATTCACCTTTCCCTACCTGGCGCACGCAGCGATGGAGCCTTTGAGCTGCGTGGTCGACCTGCACGACGACAAGCTGACCGTCTGGTGCGGCTCGCAGTTTCAGACCGTCGACCAGGTGCTTGCGGCGAGCGCGGCCGGGCTGAAGCCGGAACAGGTCAATCTCGTCACCACCTTTGCCGGGGGTGGCTTCGGCCGGCGCGCCAATCCCGCCTCGGACTATGTGGTCGAAGCGGTGCGCGTCGCGCGTGAGATGAAGAAGGCGGGCATCGATGCGCCGGTCAAGGTGATCTGGTCGCGCGAAGACGACATGAAAGGAGGCTACTACCGGCCGCTGCATGTGCATCGGGTTAGCGTCGGGCTCGACGACAAGGGCCTGCCGGCGGCCTGGCAGCACACGATCGTCGGCCAGTCGATCCTCAAGGGCACGCCGTTCGAGAAGCACATGGTCAAAGACGGCATCGACCGCGTGACCACCGAAGGCGTGGTCGATTCGCCGTACCGTCTGCCGAACATGCAGGTCGACGTGCACCATCCCGAGGTCAACGTGCCGGTGCTGTGGTGGCGTTCGGTCGGCCATTCGCATACCGCGTTCGTGATGGAAACGCTGATCGACGAGATGGCCGCGGCCGCCAAGCAGGATCCAATCGTCTACCGGTTGGCACTGCTCGACAGCAAGCACCAGCGGCACCGCGCCGTGCTCAGCCTCGTGCGTGAAAAGGCGGGCTGGGACAAACCGATCCCGCAGGGTCGCGGCCGCGGCGTAGCCGTGCACGAAAGCTTTGGCTCGGTGTGCGCGCACGTCGTCGAGGTCGAAGTCGACGGCGCGCGCATCCGCGTGCACCGCGTCACCTCGGCGATCGACTGCGGCACTGCGGTCAACCCGCTGACCATCGAGGCGCAGGTGCAGTCAGCGATGGTCTTTGGTCTGTCGGCGGCGCTGTACGGCAAGATTACGCTGGCCGACGGCCGCGTCGAACAAAGCAACTTCAATGACTACCCGGTGCTGCGCATCGACGAGATGCCGCAGATGGCCGTACACATCGTGCCGAGCACTGCCGCGCCCACCGGTGTCGGCGAACCGGGCACGCCGCCGATTGCGCCAGCGGTAGCCAATGCCGTGTTTGCCGCCACCGGCAAGCGGCTGCGCAACCTGCCGTTCGATCTGGCGACCGCCTGAAGCGGCCGCCCGTCCTCAACCCGAAGTGACTGGAGACTCATGAACAAGCGCTTTGCCCTGCCCCTGCTTGCCATAAGTGCGGCCTGCCTGCTGGCGATCGCCACGCCGAGCCTCGCCAAGACCCGCGCCGAGTGCGAACGCGACTACAAGCCGCAGGTCGGCCAAGCCGGAAAAGATGTGGTCTGGGTGCCGACGCCGGACGAACTGGTCGCCAAAATGCTGACGATGGCCAAGGTCACAGCGAAGGACTACGTGATCGACCTCGGCGCCGGCGACGGCAAGATCGCCATTGCCGCCGGCAAGAACTTCGGCGCCACCGCCCTGGGCATTGAATACAACCCCGATATGGCCAAACTGGCGCAGTGCCTGGTGCAGGCTGAGGGCGCGAGTGGCAAGGTGAAGATCATCGAAGGCGACATCTTCAAGGAAGACTTCAGCAAGGCCACCGTCGTGACGATGTACCTGCTGCCCGAACTGAACCTCTGCGTGCGCCATCGGCTACTGGCGATGAAACCCGGGACGCGAGTCACCTCACACCAGTTCACCATGGGCGAATGGCAGGCCGACGAAAATGCCGAGGTCGAATTTCGCAGCGCCTATCTGTGGATTGTGCCGGCGCGCGTCGGCGGCGCCTGGAGTTTCCGCGACGCCGGCGGCAGCATCGAGTTCAATGTCTCGCTCGACCAAAGCTTCCAGAAGATCGGCGGCGAAGTGACGATCGGTGGCAAGAAGCAGCCGCTGGTGGGCGCATCGGTGCAGGGAGAAAACATCCGCTTCTCGTTCAACGATGCCAAGGGCGTGACGAGGCATTTTGTCGGCACTGTGCGCGGCACGACCATGTCCGGCAAGCTGCGTGCCTCCGGCATCACTGACCTCGACGTTGCCGGCAATGCGCAAGGCGCGCTGACCCCGGCAGCGTGGGCCGAGATGTCGAACGGCTGCGGCCGCTACTACGGCAAATAACGGGCCGAGCCGACACGTTTCGTCAATCCGCAGCCCCGCTCCGCGCGGGGCTTGTTTTTCTGATCTTTGTGGATGCCGACAGCAACGATGAACACAACAGCAGGCACGAGCACGGTGGCCGTCGACGGCGCGCCGCGTCCGGCACTGTCGATCTTCGATGCGGTGATGATCATTACCGGCATCGTCATCGGCGGCGGCATCTTCTCGATGCCACCGCTGGTGGCCAATATCACCGGATCGGTGCAATGGATGCTGATCGCCTGGATCGCCGGTGGCGTGCTGTCGCTGATCGGCGCGCTCGTTTACGCCGAACTGGCCACGACCTTTCCCAGCGCCGGCGGCGACTATCACTTCCTGACCCGCGCCTATGGCCGTGATCTCAGCTTCTTCTTCGCCTGGGCTCGCGTCACGGTAATCACCACCGGCTCGATCGCGCTGCTGTCGTTCATCTTCGGTGACTACGCATCGCGGGTGTTCTCGCTCGGCGCCCATTCGTCGACGATCTACGCGGTACTCACCGTGCTGGTGCTCACGGCCGTGAACATCGCCGGGCTGCGCGAATCGTCGCGGACGCAGAACGTCCTGACACTGCTGCTGATCGCCGGGCTGGCGTTGGTAGCGCTGGCCGGTGCCGTGGCATTTTTCGGCGGCAGCGCACCGACATCGCCCGCCGGGCCCCCGGCCGGCGGGCTGCCGGCCGCTTTCGGCCTGGCGATGGTCTTCGTGCTGCTGACCTTTGGCGGCTGGAACGAAGCCGCCTACATCTCCGCTGAAGTCAAGGGCGGCAATCGCGCGATCATGAAGGCCTTGATCGCCGCCCTGTTGCTGATTACCGCCATCTACCTGCTGGTGGTGTTGGCTATGCTGCATGGTCTGGGCTTCGACGGGTTAAGAAAGAGCCAGGCGGTGGGCGCCGACGTGATGGCAGCCGGCTTCGGCCCCGTCGGTGCGATACTGATCGGGCTCGTCGTCGCGTTGACCACGCTGACCTCGATCAACGCCACGATGCTGGTCGGCGCGCGCACCAACTACTCGCTCGGCCGCGACTGGCCGATCGTCGAATTCATGAGCCACTGGGACGGCCGTCGCAACGCGCCGGTGCGCGCCTTCCTGGTGCAGGCGGCCATCGCGCTGGCCTTGATTGCTTTGGGCACCTGGGAGAAAGCCGGCGTGCAGACCATGGTCGAGTTCACCGCGCCGGTATTCTGGTTCTTCTTCCTGCTCACCGGCATCGCGCTGTTCGTGCTGCGCTTTCGCGAGCCGAGTGCGCGGCGCCCGTTCCGTGTGCCCGGCTATCCGATCGTGCCGCTGGTGTTCGTCGTCACCTGCGGCTACCTGCTGTATTCCAGCCTGACCTACGCCCAATCGAAGAACGCGCTGCATTGGGGCGCCTACCTGATGGCCGCCGGCTTCGTCGCCTGGCTGATCGCCCGCATCACACGACGCACCGGATGAAACCCGCCGCCAGCCCGCCGCCGCTGCTGATCATGGGCGTGGCCGGCAGCGGCAAGACCGCGCTTGGCGAGTTGCTGGCGCAGGCGACCGACTTTCGCTTTTGCGACGGCGACGATCTTCATCCGCCGCAAAACGTCGAACGCATGCGCGCCGGACAGCCGCTCACCGATGCCGATCGCGCCGGCTGGCTCGACAACATCGCCGCCACGCTGGCCGACCATGCGCGCCGCGGCGAGCCGTGCATCGTCGCCTGCTCAGCGTTGAAAGCACGGTACCG
>JBFINI010000085.1:0-10212 GCA_041611275.1 Burkholderiaceae bacterium | reverse complement strand
CTTGCGGATCAGCGGCAGCAGCGTGTCGTTCAGCGCCTGCGGCGTCACCGGCCCGATGTGCTTGTAGGCGATGTGTCCGTTGCGGTCGATGACGAAGGTCTCCGGAACGCCGTACACGCCCCACTCGATGCCGACCTGCCCGGCGATGTCGGCGCCGGTGCGCGTGTACGGATCGCCAAGGTCGTCGAGCCACTTGGCCGCGTCGTCGGGCTTGTCCTTGTAGTTCAGCCCGTGAATGGGCACCACGCCGCTGGCCGCCAGCTGCATCAGCAGCGGATGCTCGTCACGGCAGGCCAGGCACCACGAGGCGAAGACGTTGACGATCGACACCTCGCCGCGCAGGTTGGCCGCCGACAGGCCAAGCTTGCGACCCTTGACCGCCGGCAGATCGAATTCCGGCACCGCCCTGCCGATCAGCGGCGAAGGGATGTTGCGTGGATTCATCGTCAGCCCGATGGCGAAGAACACGGCCAGGACGGCGAACACCGCCAGCGGCACGTAGCGCGACCAGCGCACGCCGCCGGCCGGTGCGCGCGGAGTGTCGCTCAATACTTGTTCAGTCATTTCATCTTTCCTTTGCAGCGGCCGCGGGACCGTCGGACTTCGACGGCCGCGTGGCCAGTGCTCAGCAACACTGCTTCATCTGTTTCTTCAGTGCCTCGACGGCTTCGCTCGCCGGCGCGGCCTGTCCTGCGGAACGAAAGAACGCCGCGACGACGACCAGCAGTGCGCCGACCATCGCCGCCAGCAGACCCCATAGCGACTGCTCGAGCGCGTAGGCGGCGGCCAGGCCGAGCGGGATCGCCACGCTCTTGAACAACGTCGCCGACCGGCCGGCCGGAACAAAGCGGTCGAACTGGTAGGCGATGCCGACGACCGAGCCGGCCAGCAGTAGCGGCAGCAATGACGTATCGACACCGATGCCGAACTCGCGGGCGACGAGCATCCACAGCCAGGTGCCGGCCACGCCGGCGCAGACTGGGCAGACCGAAACGCGCAGCGTGCGCCGCGCCAGCCAGGCCAGCGCGGCAAGCAGCCAGATCGAAACCAGCGCGGGGGCGACGGCGTTCATCAGAAGAAGAAAATCAACGTGCCGAGCCCGACCATCGCCAGCCCGCCGCCGAAGCGCATCGATTTCTTCCGGCTCTGCTGCCACTGCTGCACCTTGCCGAGCAGCGCCTTGTCGCTGGCGATCAGCAGGATGATCACCAGTGGCAGCACGAACAGCAGGTTGTACAGGAGCAGGTAGGCCACGCCAGCGTAGTAGGTCAGGTGGTCGTGTAGCAGTCCGACGACCATCAGGTACGGGCCGCCGGTGCACGGGAATTCGCACAGGCCGACCAGTCCGCCGAGCACCACCGCAGTGGGCACCGAGGCCTTCTCCATCAGCGTGGCCATCTTGCCGTGCGCCGCGTGCGGAATGGCCAGCTTGACCGGGAACGACGGGAAGAACTCGTTGGCGAGATTGATCAGCCCCAGCGCGATCAGCAGCGATGCGCCGACCTTGGCCATGAAATGCGGCGTATCGAAGATGTGCAGCGTCTGCAGCAACCCCAGTCCGATCAGCAGGTAGACGAGGAAGATGCCGAAGATGTAGGCGGCTCCGATGCCCAGCACGCTCGAGCGCAGCTTGCCGATGGAGAGCAGGAAGGCGATCGTCACCAGCAGGATCGAGAATGCGCAGGGATTGATGCTGTCGATCAGCGCCGCGGTGCCCACGAGCGGCAGCAGCCAGGTGCCGCCGCCGCTCAGGTTCCACAGCGCCGTGGTGCCGAGGTTGCCGGTCTTCATCACGACGACCAGCCCGACCAGCAGCAGGCCGAACGAGACGAGAAGGGCGAGTTTTCGTGTCATGGCATCACGGCGTCACGTTGACGACGAAGGCGAGCTCGAGCGGGCGCTCAAGATCGGTCTGGATGGTGACGAGCCTTTCGGTGCGGCCGATGCCGGCGGGGCCGTGCGCCGCCGGATCGAAGACGACCTCGATCATCGCCGCCTCGTGCGGCTGCAGCGTCTCATTCAGCGCCGGCATGAAGCCGTGTCCCGGCATGCCGACGGTCGGCGATTTCCTGCCGCCTTTGATCAGTGTGGCCGTCGTGCACATGCACGACGTGTACATCTTGCGCACCACGATCGGCTGCTCGCCCGTGTTGCGGATCCAGTAGCGGTGCGAGACGTTTCCCGCCGCCATCGAAATCGTGCCGAAGTCGAAGTTCGTCTCGTTGGCCTTCAGCATGCGCGGCGCTTCCGACTCGGCGCGCGGCGCCGCCCGGTTGCTTGCCGAGGGATCGGGGCGGGCAACGACGATCGCCACGCCGACGATCAGCAAGGCGGCGCCGGCCGCCAACAGGTATTTCGGAACAGCGAAGGGTCGCGGTGCGACTGCGGTGTGCTTGCTCATTTTGGTTCCTTTGAGTGTGGATCAGGTCTCGGGGCGCAACGGTCAATCGCTCGTCCCCATCGATTCGATTGTTATCGCCAACGTCGGTGTTCAGTGCCGCGCGAACACGCGCTGCACGCGGCCTTCGCCAAAGAGCACGACGTCGTAGCGTTTTGCTGGGCGGCCCTGCTCCATCCCGGGCGAGCCCTGCACCATGCCGGGCACGGCGATGCCGACCGCCTTTGGCCGCTCCTTCAGCAGCCGCTTGATGTCGGCGGCCGGCACGTGGCCTTCGATCACATAGCCGGCGATCACCGCCGTATGGCACGACATTGCCGCGTCCGGCACGCCGAAGCGCTCGCGAAACGGCATCACGTCGCGCACGTCGTGCACCTCGACGCTGAAGCCGCTGGCCTTGGCGTGGTCGACCCACAGCGCGCAGCAGCCGCACGACAGCGTCTTGTAGACGTGCAGCCGGTGCATTTCGACGGCACCGGCCACGGCCGGTACGGCGGCAGCGATCGACAGCAGCACCGCACGCCGCAACAGCGGGAAACTTTTCGACGTTTTCATAAGCACCTCCTGATCCGGTCGTCTTCGATGCGCATCGGCGGCGCCGATGCAGCGGGGTTCGTTGAGGGCCCGGGTGGCGCCCGGGTGCGCGTCAGCGCGGCGCCGAACGCGCGGCGCCGAACGAACCACTCAACGGATCAATTTCGGAGATGACCGAACAGGATCGTCAGCCGCGGGCCGACGACGAGGTGGGTGATGGCCACCGGCAGGCGCGCCGGCTCGGGCCGCAGCCCGGCGTAAGAGGCCGCGGACAGCGGTGCCATCGCCGTGGCCGGCGGCAGGTCTGCCGGCGCCTTGACCTCGGCGCTCTTCGCTTCCTGCACGCAGTGAATCGCGCACAGCGTCGCCGCGGCCTCCGGGCAGTTGCGATCGATCTCTGCAGACAGCAGTTGCAGCGCGCTGTGCTCGTGCCGCACCTGGCTCAGCGTGCACGCGCGTGTGACCGCGGCGACGCTGTTCACCATGAACATCGCCAAGAAGAAGATCAGCAGGGCACGGACGCGCTGGACTCTCATATCGACCGCACCGGTGGTATTGGCCACCGGAGCACAGCCATCGTAGACGGCAAGCCGCCGCGTTCCTTGCGCCAGATCAACCGGCTGGGCGCCAGCGGCCATGCAGCCCGCGAGACCTCCCGCAGGATCAGAGAAACGCTTCGCAATACGCACCAAAGACGCGTCTCGAGCGAGGTCTCACTCGTGCCGCGGGTATTGTGTTGCCGATGCGCGGCCAGTTGTCACAACGCAAAACCCACCTCCACACTCCCCTTTAGTCTGCGCCGCGTAAACGGAAAGCTAGGTCGTCCGTTGAAGGTGGAGGAAAGCACCATGCTCATCAATCGTCATCGTCGCCAAGTCACCTTCGCCCTGCTGGTCGGCGTCATCGCCCCGGCATTCGCGCAGCGCAAGGCCGACACAAATATCGAGGTCTACAAGTCGCCGACCTGCGGCTGCTGCAACGACTGGATCAACCACCTCGAGGCCAACGGCTTCACCGTCAGCGCACACAACGTTGCCGACTCGCGCCAGTACCGCGCGCGCTTCGGCATGCCGCACAAATACGGGTCCTGCCATACCGGGCTGATCGGCGGTTACGTGATCGAAGGCCATGTGCCGGCGCGCGAGATCAAGCGGCTGCTGCGCGAGAGGCCGAATGCGCTCGGCATCTCCGTGCCAGGAATGCCGATTGGCTCACCCGGAATGGACACGCCCTCCTACAATGGCCACGTCGATCCGTACGACGTGCTGCTGGTGCGACCCGATGGCCGCGCAACCGTGTTCGCCTCCTACGAACCGCCGGCGCAGCGCTGACCCGACTCAACCTCAGGAACTGCTGAAAATGAAGACACTCGTCGCGCTCGTTGCCGTCGCCATCAGCATTGCCGCGGCGCCCGTATCTGCGCAGCAAGCCGGCGCCGGGGTCACCAAGCCCGCAGCAACTGACGCCAGCGCGACGACCGACGCTGAAGTCCGCCGCATCGACAAGGCGCGCGGCTCGGTCGTGCTGAAGCACGGCGAGATCAAGAACCTCAACATGGGCGCGATGACGATGACCTTCAAACTGCAGGACCCGGCGATGGCCGAACAGCTGGCCGCCGGCGACAAGGTGCAGTTCACGGCCATCCAGAAAGGCGACGATCTGATCGTCACCTCGATCCGCAAGGCGCAGTAGTCCGCTCGGGGCTCAGGCAGCCGGCCGCCACCACCACAGCACCAGCGCCACCGCGGCGCAGATGGCCGCTGCCAGCGAAAAGCACAACGCATAGCTGCCGCTGGCCCGCTGCAGCACGCCGAAGGCCAGCGGGCTTACCACCACACCAACATAGGTGAAGAACAGGCAGCCACCGGTAGCCAGCGCGGCCTGCCCAGAAGGTGACACGCGCGCGGCTTCCGCGAGAAAAACGCCGTTCCAGCCGATCGCGGTCGCACCGAGCCCGGCGACCACCGCGAGCATCGCCGCCAGCGGCCAGTCCACGGAAAACGTCGCGGCGATCGCCGCGGCTACCGCCATCAGTGCGCCGAGCAGCGCCAGCGTTGCGCGTGGCGAGGCCACGTGGTCGGCGAACGCACCCCAGCCGATCCGCGCGATGACGCCGGCAATATTGGCCACCGTCAGCGCGATGCCGGCGGTGACCAGGCTCAGGCCGACATCATCGGCCAGGTAGGCGACGATAAAGCCGGCCACGCACATCTGCATGCCAGCGTAGACGAACGAGACAGCCGCCATCGCGCGCAGCGCCGGCGTGGTCGACACCAGCTGCAAAGCGGCAGCGAAATGCGCGAGAGAAAACCGCGCGTCGCGCTGCCGGTCGGCATCGAGTTCGCGCCGCAACGGCTGCGCTGCCAGCGCAATCGCCAGCGACAACGTAGCGATTGCCGCGACCGCTTCGCGCCAGCCGAAGGCAAGCGCCAGCGGCGGGACGACGAGTCCGGCCAGCGCTGCTCCGGCCGGAACACCGGTCTGCTTGATCGAAAACGTCAGCCCCAGGCGCGCGGGTGAGGCCGTCCTCGCCAGCACGTGGCTCGACGCGGGCGTGATCGGACCATAGCCGCAACCGAGGACCACCGCCGCCAGCGCGACCACCGCCAGGGCAGGAACCAGCCCGAGCAGCAGACCGAGCGCGCAAACCAGCAGGCTCAGCTGCGACAGGCGCAACGCGCCGATACGCAGCACCAGCGCGCCGCCGAGCAGCGCGGCCGAGGCCGCGCCCACGTAGACGAGTGACAGGTAGGTGCCGACCTGCGACGTTTGCACCTGCAGGTCGGCTGCGATCAGCGGTGCGATCGCCGGGATCGTCAGCAAGGCGGCCGAGGCGGCGACCTGGATCGCGGTTGTCGCGACCAGCGCGGCGGCAGCGGTGTTCATCCGCCGCAGCGTACTTCGGCCGCCGAAGGCGATTGCTCAGGTCTGCTCGGCCAGGCGCTTCAGATTGGCGAGGCCTGCCTCGAAGTCCGGCCCGACCAACCGGTCCATGAACAAGCCGAACCATCGGTTCACCGGGTTGGCGCTCATCTCGCCCTCGTTGCTCCAGCTCACGCGCACGCCACTTGCCTGCGGCTCGATGCGCAACAGCCCTTTGGACTGCATCCCGAAATCGGGAAACGAAAGCCGGTAGGCAAGCTGCTGTCCGGGCACGGCTTCGGTGAACTCCATCTCGCCGTTGCCTTCGGAGGCGGAGCGCCACGACCAGCTTGCGCCGGCGCCGGAATCCGGTCCCGCATATTGCAGCTGCATGTTCGGGTCGCGCTGGTTCCAGACGCTCCAGCGCTTCCATTCGCGCGGCGCGGCGATCAGTCCGTAGACCTTTTCCGCCGGCGCGGCGATGGTCACGCTGCGCTCGACGCGAAACTTCGACGGCAATGCCAGGCCAACGGCGGCAAACAGCAGGACCAGCCCGATCACGCCAATCAGTATTCTCTTGAACCACTTCATCGTGCGACCCTCAAAGGCAGATCATGCGGCAATCTAGTCTTCGACGACTCTTCGCGCCAGCCACGTTGATCGCCGTGCTGCTGGCGGGATGTGCCACGCCGGAGCGTTTGCCGGTCGGCGCCGACCAGGCCGCCGTGCTGGCCAAAGTCGGCGCACCAGCCGAGCGCTATCCGCTGCCCGGCGGCGAGCGCTGGGTCTACCCGGCGGGCGGGCTGAGCCAGGAAACGTGGATGGTCGACCTCGATACGGCCGGCCGCGTCGCGCAGGTCGAACAGGTGCTGACGATGGCCAGCTTTACACGGCTGCGCACTGGCGTCGATACCCAGGCCGAAGTGCGCCGCGCGCTGGGTCCGCCGCGTTTGGTGCAGAAGTTCTCGCGAGTGAAGCTCACCGCCTGGCTCTACGCCTACAAAGAAGACGGCATGTGGAATTCCGAGATGGCCGTCTACTTCGATCCCGCGGGCGTCGTGCGCAAGCTGGAAAACGGTCCCGATCCGCGCTTTCTGATGGACGGCAACGACCGCTCGGACTGAGGTGACAGGCGCGCCCGCGACGTCTTGATCCAGCCGCGGGGCCCTGCGCGTGCGAGCCCGCAACACTGACGTTGCGGGCGATGCGGGCGGCCATTTCACCTCGCCCCCAAGGGCCATGCCCTTACCGCGTATCAGAAAAATCGATCGATGTTCGGTCCCGTGCTGACGCCGGTTCGGGGCAATCCCTGATGTCGCATTGGCCAACCCCGCGCGAGACTTTGTTGGCCGCTTGTCCCGGCGCCGACCTCGATGAAATCTCCCCTTCCCCCTCCGCGCGCACTTTCGCTGCAAGACAAGCTCGACCGGATCGCGCATGACCGCGACGTGCTTGAACTGCAACGGCAACTCGCGCACGACGGCCTGCGCGAAGGGGAAACCGTGAGGCAGGTCAATGGCGGCGCGAATGGCCGGCTGCTGATCGCTCGCGACGAACAGCCGCCGCGATTGCTGGTTCAGACCGACGCCGGCGAGCGCACCGATTACTCACCGGATCACTGGCACCGGGCCTGACCGGTCTCGTCCGAGTGCCCGCCCGGTCGCAATGCGGCAGCGTCGGCATGCAATTTGCGTCGCCGCATGGCACTATTGCGGCATGTACGCAGGCGAAACCGGACCCCGCATTCTGATTATCGACGCCCATGGCCAGCCAGTTCGCTGGGCCGGGATGATGCGCGCGGCTCGCTATTACGCCTCAGGCAAGGTAGTGACCGATCTCGGCGACAGCCTGTTCTCATGGGTTGGCGGCATGCAGGAGCGCACCGGCGTGCGCTCGGAATGCATCGCCAGTTCGATCGTGATGATCCGTGGTCGGCACCGCATTCCGTATGGCCACGCGCACGTGGGCCTGACCAAGCATCGGCTTTTCGCGCGCGACCGCAACGTCTGCGGCTATTGTGGCAAACAGTTTGCCGAAACGGATCTGACCGTCGAGCACATTCAGCCGGTATCGCGCGGCGGCCGCCACGAGTGGACCAATGTGGTTACGGCCTGCCGTTCGTGCAATACACGCAAGGGCAGTCGGCGGCCGGAAGAAGCGAACATGCCGCTGGTGTACGTGCCGTACGCGGTTTGCCGCAACGAGGGCTTCATCCTCAGCAACCGGCGCATCCTCGCCGATCAGATGACGTTCCTGCAGGCCACACTGCCCAAGTACTCGCGCTGGGCGCACGCCTAGGCGTCCGCGCGGGCGCAAGCGCCGATTACGGCCTGGGCGCCGGGACACCCAGATCGATCACGTAAAGCCAGCGGCTGTCGACACGCCGCCAGATCGACACGTAGTTGCCCGTGTTCGCCTTGCCAGCAGGATCGGTGAACGTGAACCAGCCCCACGTGTAAGCAAGATCGCCACTGGCGGCAACCTCGGCCGTTTCGGGGGTCCAGACCAGCGTCGTGCCTTCAGCTTTGGCGAAAGATTCGCCGATCGCCGCGCGGCCACGGATCGGGCCGACCCCGGCACGGAACAGAGTTGCATCCGGCGCGGCGTACTCGACGAATGCCGTGCGCAGGCCGGCGACGCGGGCGCGGGCCGCAAAGTCGCGGTCAGCCTGCATCACCGACTCGCGCGCGGCGGAGTCGGGCCGGTGTACACAGGCGGCGAGCAGCGTAGCGCCCAGCGCGAGAAAAGCCACTCGGCGAAGCATCGTCACCTCAATTGAGCGATGTAATCAATTGACGCAGCACCGTGAAGGGCGCACCGCGCATGTAGGCATCGTGTTTGAACGCGAACTGCACCGCCGCCGGCTGCAGCACGCACTGCCCGGCGCCGGGGCCCGCGCGTAACGCCCATAACGTCGCGCCCGAGGCGCCGTCAAGCGCCGGCGCACACACGGCGAGGCCGTCGGCGCTCAGGGCCGTATAAGCATACGAGGCGAGCACATCGCGGTCATTTTCGAGCAGCCTTGCGAAGACGATGATCGGGCGGGCATGGAGCACCGTATCGACACGCTGCATCTGCGCATACGGGTAAGCGGCCAGTACCAGCGCCTGCGCCGGCGCTTCGGCGTCATGCTCCGCCGGCAGTGGCAGCACCGGCCACAACCGGCGCAGTTCACGTTCGACCTCGACCGCACCGATCAGGATCGCGGCCAGATCGTGCTCTGGATGCGCCAGCACACGCACCCGCGCATCGCGCAGCCAGCGCACGCAGCCGAGCGACGGCAGGGCCACGCCGAGATCGCCAAGGACGACGCCGTCATCGAACACGTGACGGCAGGTCACCAGCCACAGTCGTTCCCCGGCGCGATAAAAAACGCCGCTGGCCAGCGGTTCGACCCGACCGTCACGTCGCACGACCACCGGCACCGCGTGCGCGGTCAGCGCGACAGCGACCGCCTGCGCGACTGCCGGCGCGATGCCAGTGTCGATGTCGATCGGGGAAGTGTCGATGCGCCGCCAGATCATGCGCGCAAGGCTATCGCCGCCGGACGCCGCCGCCAACGGCCATGCGACGGACGTGCCTGCTCAGGCCGCAAACGTCAGGTCCGCAGGTGCCGCTGTTGCCGCTGCGGCGCACCGGCGCCAAGCTCGGCGCGGCGCGCGCGCGTCAGGGGCTCGATGTCGACGAAACCGAGCTTGCCGCGTGCGCCGCTGGCGAGGTAATCGGCGGCGAGACACTCGGTCGCCTGCGCGCCATCGACGCCACGGGAGCGCAAGTGTGCGTGCAGGTGTTCGTACAGCCGCTCGTTGGCGATCGCATGCGTGCGGCCGATGGCCGCGTACAGCGCATCGGCAAAGGCGATGAAATTGGCGAACGGCGTCGCCCCGAGCAGCAGCGGCAGCGTGCGCGCGAAGCGCCCCGAGTTGGCGACCAGATCCCAGAAGCGCGCAAAGCGCGCCAGCCGCTGCATCGTCGGGAAGTCGATGCGATCGGTGGCCAGGATGTTGTACGGCGGCTGCGGATTGAAGCGCAGGCCGAAGCGCGCCGTGTGCCGCGCGATCGGCGCGCCGCGCAGCCGCTTGAGGATGCCGAACTGGATCTCGTGCGGATTGAGCCCGACCAGCCGGTCGAAGCCCGCAGCGAAGCTGGCGACATCCTCGCCGGGCAGTCCGGCAATCAGGTCGACATGCAGGTGCGCATTCGAGTGTTGACGCAGCCAGCGCAGGTTCGCGCAGGCGACATCGTTGTCCTGCTTGCGCGTGATCAGCTTCTGCACGTTTTCGTTGAAGGTCTGGATGCCGATCTCGAACTGCAGCGTGCCGGCTGGAAAGCGGCCGATCGCCTGCCGCAGCCGCTCGGGCAAATGGTCCGGGATCAGTTCGAAGTGGGCGAACGGCGGGTCGGCCGGATTCGCGTCG
>JBFINI010000084.1:0-10268 GCA_041611275.1 Burkholderiaceae bacterium | reverse complement strand
TGGCGACTACATCGTCGTCGAGGCCGATGAATCGGACGCCTCGTTCCTGAACCTGATGCCGGTGATGGCGGTGGTCACCAACATCGACAACGACCACATGGAGACCTACGGCCACGACTTCGCGCGGCTAAAAGGCGCCTTCATCGAATTCCTGTCGCGGCTGCCCTTCTACGGACATGCGGTGCTGTGCATCGATGACCGCCATGTGCGCGAGATCCTGCCGTTCATTTCCAAGCCGGTGCTGACTTACGGGCTGGCCGCCGAGGCGCAGTACCGCGCGGTCGAGCCGAAGGCCGATGGCACACAGATGCGCTTTACCGCCGAGCGCGAGGGCGCCGCGCCGCTGGCCGTCTGCCTGAATCTGCCCGGGCTGCACAACGTCGCCAACGCACTGGCTGCGGTTGCGGTGGCCACCGAACTCGGCGTCGGTGACGAGGCGATCCTGACCGGTTTGGCAAACTTCACCGGCGTCGGCCGCCGCTTTGCGCGTCATGGCGAAGTGGCGCTCGCCGCCGGCAGCATCACGCTGATCGACGACTATGGTCATCACCCGGTCGAGATCGAGGCCACGCTCGCCGCCGCGCGCGGTGCTTTTCCCGGCCGGCGCATCGTTCTGGCCTTCCAGCCGCACCGCTACACGCGCACGCGCGATTGTTTCGAGGACTTCGTCCGCGTGCTGTCGACGGTCGACGCGTTGCTGCTGGCCGAGGTCTACGCCGCCGGCGAGGCGCCGATTGTCGCCGCTGATGGCCGCGCGCTGGCGCGCGCGCTGCGCGTGGCTGGCAAGGTCGAGCCGGTGTTCGTCGAAGACGTCGACGCGATGCCGCAGGCCATCGTCGATGCCGCGCGATCGGGCGACGTGGTGATCACGATGGGTGCCGGCTCGATCGGCCAGGTGGCAGGCCGGCTGGCGCCGCAGGAGGCGGGCGAATGAGCGCCGGCGCACACGATCCCAGGTCGTTCGGCAAGGTCGGCGTGCTGTTCGGTGGGCGCAGCGCCGAGCGCGAGGTCTCGCTGATGTCCGGTAGCGGTGTGCTCGAGGCCCTGCGCAGTCGCGGCGTCGATGCGCACGCCTTCGATCCCGGCACGCAAACATTGGCCGAACTGGAAGCGGCGAAGTTCGACCGCGTGTTCATCGCTCTGCATGGGCGATTCGGCGAGGACGGCACGATCCAGGGCGTTCTCGAAACGCTGCGTGTGCCTTACACCGGCAGCGGTGTGCAGGCGAGCAGCCTTGCCATCGACAAGCTGATGACCAAGCGGCTATGGGCAGCCGAGGGCATTGCGACGCCGCCCTGGCGCGAGTTGCATGCGCACACCGATTTCAGCCGGGTCGTGGCCGAGCTTGGCGAGGCGCTGATCGTCAAGCCGGTGCGCGAAGGCTCGACGATCGGCATCACCAAGGTCACGACGCACGACCACAACGAACTGGCCGCCGCCTTCGAAACGGCGCTGGCCTACGACGACGTGGTGATCGCCGAGGAGCTGATCGTCGGCCGCGAGCTGACCTGCGCAATCGTCGGCCATGGCACCCAGGCCCGTGCCTTGCCGCTGATCGAGATCCGCGCGCCCGGCGCCAACTACGACTTCCACAGCAAGTATTTCAGCGACGAGACGCAGTACCTGTGTCCGGCGCCGGTCGACGAGCGCCTGAGGCAGGAGATCCAGCTGCTGTCGGTGCGTGCCTACAACGTGCTCGGCGCGCGCGGCTGGGGCCGCATCGATGTCATGTTGCGCCCGGATGTTCGCGGCGACCGGCCGTTTCTGCTCGAGCTGAATACGTCGCCGGGCATGACTTCACATTCGCTGGTGCCGATGGCCGCGAAGGCCGAAGGCATGGACTACGCCGACATCGTTGTTGAAATCCTCTCGCGTGCCGCGCTCGGGGTGGGCGAATGAGGGCAAAGGAAGCGGCCCCGGTGCTCAGCACACGCAAGATGCAGCTGACGGCAACGCTGATGTTCGCCGTTGCGGCCGTCCTGCTGCTGGGCGGCGGCGCGCTATGGCTGATCGAGCGGCCTTGGTTCGATCTGCGTCACGTCGAGCTGCGCGCGGGCGAAGCGGGCGGACTGCGTCACGTCAACGTCAACGTGGTGCGGGCGGCGACGATCGGCCGGCTGCGCGGCAACTTCTTCACGCTGAAGCTCGACGAGGCGCGCCGCGTCTTCGAGTCAGTGCCTTGGGTGGCGGCCGTTTCGCTGCGGCGCGCCTGGCCCGATCGGCTGCTGGTCACATTGTCCGAGCATCGGGCCATCGCGATCTGGGACGATGGCCGCCTGCTTTCCGATCGCGGCCAGCTGTTCGTCGCCAACGTGGCCGAGGCCGAGGTGGGCGGTCCGCTGCCACAGGTCGATGCGCCTGCGCGTTTCGCCGCAGCGGTCGCCCGACGGTTGCCGCAATGGACCGCGCGACTGGAATCGTTCGGTCTCGTGCTCGAGTCGATTGACGTCTCCGAGCGTGCCAGCTGGACGCTGCATACCGACAGCGGGCTGGCGATCGTCCTTGGCCGCGACGAACCGGCCGGCCGTCTCGATGAACGCCTGACGGTGCTTGCCAGCCAGTTTTCGGCGATGGCCAGAGAACTCGGCGCCGAGCCGATTCGTATCGATGCCCGCTACTCGCAGGGCTTCGCCGTCGCCACCGCCGCCCGCAAGAAACCATGAGAACAGAGAGCAAGGACATCATCGTTGGCCTCGACGTCGGCACGTCCAAGGTCGTTGTCGCTGTTGCTGAATTCAGGCCCGATGGTCCGTTCCAGGTCATCGGCCTGGGCCAGTCAGCCTCGGAAGGGCTGCGCCGCGGCGTGGTCGTGAACATCGAGGCGACCGTGCAGTCGATCCGCCGCGCGCTGGAAGAAGCCGAGATGATGGCGGCCTGCCGCATCGGCGAGGTCTATACCGGCATCGCCGGCAGCCATATCCGCAGCGTCAATTCCAGCGGCATGGTGCCGATCAAGGACTGCGAGGTTTCGGCCGCCGACGTGGCGCGGGTGATCGAGACTGCGCGCGCGGTGAACATCCCGACCGATCAGCAGGTGCTGCACGTGCTGACGCAGGAATTCATCGTCGACGGACAGGAGGACATCCGCGAACCGATCGGCATGAGCGGCGTGCGGCTCGAAGTCAAGGTGCACATCGTCACCGGCGCGGTTTCGGCGGCGCAGAACATCGTCAAGTGCGTGCGCCGCTGCGGTCTCGAAGTGCAGGACCTGGTGCTGCAGCCGCTGGCCTCGAGCACGTCGGTGCTGACGCACGACGAGAAGGAACTCGGGGTGGCGCTGGTCGACGTCGGCGGCGGCACCACCGACATCGCCATCTTCACCGGCGGCGCGATCCGCCATACGGCGGTGATCCCGATCGCCGGCGACCAGATCACCAACGACATCGCGATGGCGCTGCGCACACCGATTCCGGATGCCGAGCAGATCAAGCAGCGCTACGGCGTGGCCAAGGAGGTGCTGGCTGATCCGAACGACCGCATCGAGATCCCCGGCGTCGGCGACCGGGCGCCGCGGCTGCTCTCAAGGCAGTCGCTGGCGGCGGTGATCGAGCCGCGGGTCGAGGAACTGTTCACGCTGGCGCACAAGGTGATCCGCGATTCCGGCTACGAGGAGATGCTGTCGTCGGGAATCGTGCTGACCGGCGGCACCGCGCTGCTGCCGGGCATCGGCGAGCTGGCCGAAGACGTGTTCCTGAAGCCGGCCCGCGTCGGCTGGCCCACCTATCAGGGCCCGTTGACCGAGGTCATCCGCAATCCGCGTTTCGCCACTGTCATCGGCCTGTTGCTCGAGGCGCAGTCGCAACGTCAGCGGGGTCGACGCGCGGCAGCACAGACGGGATCGTTCAAGCAGACCTTAAGGAGGATGCGCGAATGGATCGTTGGCAATTTCTGATGGGCGCAGCTCGTGTACGCGACCCTGCAGGTCGCGCGTGCACTCGCTGCGAAGAACGTTTGCGCGGCCGCCTTCGGGCGGCCGGGCGGCGGCCGCGATTGCAACTGCCACGCGGCGATGAAGGCGGAGTCCGTGGCACCACGGCGGCTTCGCACGGAGCGTTCATTGTCAAAGGCGGCAGCGGGCCACCCGCTACGCCGTTGACATTGCGCGTTTTCATTTCTGGTTTCTGTTGATCTGACTTGGGAGATGCTGATGGCTTTCGAAATTCTTGAAACTGAAACTGCGGGTACGGTGATCAAAGTGGTCGGCGTCGGCGGGGCCGGCGGCAATGCCGTAGAACACATGATCCGTCGCGGCGTGCAGGGTGTGGAGTTCATTTGTGCCAACACGGACCATCAGGCGCTGCTGCGTTCGTCGGCGAAAAACGTCGTGCAGCTCGGTAATACCGGCCTGGGCGCGGGCAGCAAGCCGGAGGTCGGTCGCCAGGCGGCGGTCGACGGCCGTGAGCGGCTGGCTGACGCGCTGCGCGGCGCGCACATGGTCTTCATCACCGCCGGCATGGGCGGCGGCACCGGCACCGGGGCGGCACCCGTGGTGGCCGAAGTGGCCAAGGAACTGGGCATCCTGACGGTGGCGGTGGTCTCCAAGCCGTTCGACTTCGAAGGCCCACGGCGGGCCAAGGTGGCTGATGCGGGTCTGGCCGAGCTCGAGGAGCGTGTTCATTCGCTGATCGTCATCCTTAACAACAAGCTCGAGGAGGTTCTCGGCGAAGACGCCGAGATGGCAGACTGCTTTCGCGCCGCCGACGACGTGCTGCACAACGCCTGCGCCGGCATCGCCGAGATCATCAACATCCCCGGCCTGATCAACGTCGACTTCGAGGACGTGAAAACGGTGATGGGCGAGCACGGCAAGGCAATGATGGGCACCGCCACGGCCAGCGGCCTGGACCGGGCGCGCATCGCCGCCGAGCAGGCCGTGGCCAGCCCGCTGCTCGAAGGCGTGGATCTGTCCGGCGCGCGTGGCGTGCTGGTCAATATCACGGCCAGCAGTTCGCTGAAGATGAAGGAAACGCGTGAGGTGATGGATACCATCCGGGCCTTTGCCGCCGAGGACGCGACGGTGATCTTCGGCACCGTCTCCGACGAAGCGATGGGCGAAGAACTGCGGGTGACGGTGGTTGCGACCGGGTTGGGTCGTTCGACGGCGAAAAAGCAGACGCCTTTCACGGTGGTCAAGACCGGCACCGACAATGCGCCGATTGGCGTCGCGCCGTCCGCCGCCGGCCAGTTGGCCAGCGGCGACTACAGCCACTTCGATCAGCCGGCGGTCTGGCGTTCGCGCGATACGGCAGCGGCGCGCGTGGCAGCGATGGAAGACGCGGGGCATGAACGCTTCGACATCCCGGCGTTCTTGCGCAAGCAGGCGGACTAGGGTGTTCGCCCCCGGTCGCAGTGCGCCTGCGCTACGGTGCTGGCAACTGCTTCGGGGCGGCCGTGAGGCCACGACTGAATCGTGATCGGTGACCGGTGATCCGCGTCCAGGCGGCCGTCTCCCTGCCCGGCGCGCTCACCGGTCACCGGTTACGCCTCGCCGATCAGATCCCGGTACGCATGCCAAGTCGCATGACCAACGATCGGCACCGTGACGGTCAGGCCGATGAACAGGGTGGCGAAACCGGCGCCGATCAGCAGCACGATCGTCAGCGCCCAAAGCGCCAGCGGCAGCGGATTGAGTGCCAGCGCGCGAACGCTGGTGATCGCTGCCACAACCGTATCGGTGCCCCGGGAAAGCATCAGCGGCACCGATACGACGCTGAGCGCGAACACGATGGTCGCGAACAGCGCGCCGACGGCGAAATAAGTCAGCACGAAGTCCCAGTGTTCGATGCGGGTGACCTGGCTCAAGAATCCGGCCAGCGTTGGCATGCCGGAGGAGAAGAACAGGGCGAAAGTGACCAGCGAGGCGCGCGCCCAGACCAGCATGACGACCGTCAGGATCAGCGCGAACATCGAAAAGGCGCCAAGATTGGCGCGCCACGCTGTCAGCGTTGGCTGCAGGCGGGCCGATTCGCCCGCCGCCAGGCGACGGCTGATGTCGTACAGGCCGGTGCACAGAAAGGGCCCAACCAGCAGGAAACCGGCGGTCAACGCCGATGTGTACTCGTACGCATGGCGGAACACGAAATAGATCAGCCAGCCCATGATGGCGAACATGACGCCGTAGAACAGGCTGGCCAGCGGAGCGGCGCGCAGGTCGCGCCAGCCTGCAGCGATCCAGCGCAACGATGCTCCGGCATCGACGCGCCGCACCGGCGGAAAGGGCGAGGTCCGCGGCACGGCGTCCTGTTTTATGGGGGCGGGCGGCGGGTCGGGTGCGCGTTCACTCATCTCTGCGCTGCGGTACGAATACTCGATAGCTACGATTTTCAGGCGACCGCGCGGTGCCGGCCAGTACAGATGATGCGGCACCGCAGCAGGCACTCGCTACAATGGAGCCCAAGATGCTCAAACAACGCACGCTGAAACGGATTGCCCGCACCATCGGTATTGGCCTGCACAGCGGCACCAAAGTGGAACTGGTGCTCAGGCCGGCCGCTGCCGATACGGGTATCGTTTTTCGGCGCATCGATCTTGATCCGCCGGTGGAAATCGCGGCAAGCGCACTTGCCGTCGGTGACACGCGTATGGCGTCGACGGTCGAAAGCAATGGCGTGAGGGTGGCGACCGTCGAACACCTGATGAGCGCATTGGCAGGGCTGGGCATCGACAATTGCCATATCGACGTCGATGCGGCCGAAGTGCCGATCATGGACGGCAGTGCCGCGAGTTTCGTCTTTCTGCTGCAGTCAGCGGGCATCGAAGAGCAGAACGTGCCGAAGCGCTTCGTTCGCGTGCTGAAGACCGTCGAGGTGCGCGAAGGCGAGGGCAGGCAGCTGAAGTGGGCCAGGCTTGCGCCGCACTTCGGGTTCAAGCTGCGCTTTTCCATCGCCTTCGATCATCCGGCGATCGACGCGACCGAGCAGGACGTCGAGGTGGACCTGGCGCGGGAGCCGTACGTCAGTTCGGTGGCGCGCGCGCGCACCTTCGGATTCGTCAATGAAGTCGAGGCGCTGCGTGCGGCCGGGCTCGCCCTCGGCGGCAACTTCGAGAACGCGATCGTGATGGATGAGTATCGGGTGCTGAATACGGACGGACTGCGTTCCGGTGACGAGTTCGCCAAGCACAAGATCCTCGATGCGATCGGCGATCTCTATTTGCTCGGCCGGCCGCTGATAGCCGCGTATTCAGCGCACAAGTCAGGTCACGCGCTGAACAACCAGTTGCTGCGGTCGCTGTTGGCCGACCCGAGCGCCTATGAAGTTGCCAGCTTCGACGACGAGCGCCAGGCGCCGGCAGCGTTCCTGCGGCAAATGGTTGCGGCATGATCGAACCAGCGGGTTAACGACCGCCGGCCTTCTTCTGTCGTAAGGACGCCCGCAGCCGCAAGGCAGCCTCGCGCAGTGGCGAATCGTGCAGCTTTTCCGCCAGATCGTCGGCGAACTGCATGGCGGCCGACTGATCGGGGCGGTTATCGGCTGTGACGCTCATCCCTTTAGCCGGCTCAATCCCGGGCATCCGGTAGTTCGTGCTGCCGGGTTGAAGACGAATGCGGATTCCAGTAACTTCGGGCAAGTGGTCTGCTACGGCTTGCTGAATCCGACTCAAACGTTGCCTTAGTTTTGCTGCGTGTGAGGACGTACTAACCGTGATAATCACGGTGCGGCCTTGCAGGCTGCAATGCGTCGGCAGCAACGGCGGGAGGCTTGCGCCCAGGTCGCGACTGACGGTCTCAATCAGCGCTGCCGCCTTGCCAAGCAGACGGGCCTGAATGAGCAGCCCGGCTACCGGACCATCGGCCAGCGCTTCGGCGGCTGTCTTGCAGGGCGCCCTCATGGGGCAATTGTGCGGCGTCGCAGGTCTGACCCGCCAGGAATCAAACGCGAGCGCGGGCCGCCATGGGTTCGCGGTCGCTGCTGTGGAGGTTGCATAAGTGCAGATTATCGTCGTCGACAAGCGCCTGTCGCGCGCACGGACCTTCACGCTCAGTTCAAAGATGTTTGCCGTGGCCGCTTCGGGCCTGGTACTGGCCGTGCTGCTGGCAGTGGTCGGGTTGTTTGTGGTGACGTTTCGGGTCGCCGGCGCGATCGATCTGCCGTACGTCCGTGATCTTGCTTCGTCGGTCATGCGCGAGGAGATCGAGCGCAACGAGCAGTTCGTGCGCGACAACATCAGCACGATGGCACGCCGCCTCGGCGAGATGCAGGCGCAACTGATGCGGCTCGATGCGGTGGGCGAGCGCGTGGCGAAGCTGGCCGGAATCCGGCCGGAAGAGTTCAACTTCCGCGAACTCCCAGGCCGCGGTGGCGTGCAGTCCAGGGATGCGCGGCCGTTGTCGATGAGCGAACTTGGCGAGCAGGTCGACCGTGTCTCGCGCGGCGTTGAATCGCGCTCCGATTACCTCGACGTGGTCGAATCCGAACTGCTTTCGGCCCAGGTGCGCAGTGCGCTGTTGCCCCAGAACACGCCGGTCAACGAAGGTTTCGTCGGTTCGGGATTCGGCAAGCGGGTCGACCCGTTTTCCGGCCAGATGGCGATGCATGCGGGTCTGGACTTCGCTGCCCCTTACGGAACGCCGATCCTTGCCGCCGCCGGCGGCGTGGTGTCGGGTGCCGAGCACAATGCCGCGTTCGGCAATATGGTCACGATCGATCACGGTAATGGGCTGCAGACGCTGTACGCGCACGCCTCGAAGCTCAACGTCAAGGTGGGCGAGATCGTGCGCAAGGGCCAGCAGATCGCGCAGGTCGGCTCGACGGGCCGTTCCACCGGGGCGCATCTGCATTTTGAGGTCCACGTCAATGGCGTGCCGCAGAACCCGGCGCGCTATCTCACTCGTCAGTCCGGCGACTCGCCGTTGGCGGCGTTGAATCCGCGTCGGCGCTGACGCGCGTCGCCTGCGGTCGCGCCGGGCGCGGTCAGGGCCCGGGCGACTCTTCCCGCTGTGACATACTTCGCGGCTGCCGCGCACGTAGCCCGAACGAGCCACTTGTACCGCCCTTGCCGCCGGGTCGCGTACGTAGCCCGCGCGCCATCCGAAGCTCCCGTCGACGCCCATGATTTCCGGTCTATTGACTCGTATTTTCGGCAGCCGCAACCAGCGGCTGCTGAAGCAGTACCAGCGCCACGTCGAGCGCATCAACGCACTTGAACCCCAAGTCACGCCGCTCACCGACGAGCAGCTGAAGGCGAAAACGGCCGAATTCCGCACTCGGGTCGGCAACGGCGAGACACTCGATCAGCTGCTTCCGGAAGCGTTCGCAGTCGTCCGGGAGGCAGCGACGCGCACGCTCGGTATGCGTCACTTCGACGTGCAGCTGGTCGGCGGCATGGTGCTGCACGACGGCAAGATCGCCGAGATGCGCACCGGCGAAGGCAAGACCCTGACCGCCACGCTTGCGGTCTATCTCAATGCCCTTGCCGGCAAGGGTGTGCACGTGGTGACGGTCAACGACTATCTGGCGAGCCGCGACGCCGAATGGATGGGCCGCGTCTACCGGTTTCTCGGCATGTCGGTCGGCGTGATCGCCTCGCAGCAGCCGAACGACGAAAAGCGAGCTGCCTACGCGGCCGACATCACCTACGGCACGAACAACGAATACGGTTTCGACTACCTGCGCGACAACATGGAGTACGCGGTTGCCGATAAACGGCAACGTGGACTGAACTACGCGATCGTCGACGAGGTCGACTCGATCCTGATCGACGAGGCGCGCACGCCGCTGATCATCTCAGGACCGGCCGAGGACCATACCGAGCTTTATCGGCGGATGAACGAAGTGCCGCCGCTGCTGACCCGGCAGGCCGAGGAGAAGGGCGAAGGCGACTTCTGGGTCGACGAGAAGCAGCACCAGGTCCACGTCTCGGAGTCCGGGCACGAGAAGCTCGAGGGGATCCTCGTGCGCATGGGCCTGCTGGCGGAAGGCGAAAGCCTGTACGCGCCGCAGAACATCATCTACATGCACCACCTGAATGCCGCGCTGCGCGCGCATCACCTGTTCCACCGCGACCAGCACTACGTGGTGCAGAACGGCGAAATCGTCATCGTCGACGAGTTCACCGGGCGGCTGATGGCTGGGCGACGGTGGTCGGAGGGGCTGCACCAGGCGGTAGAAGCCAAGGAAGCGGTGGCTATCCAGCAGGAAAATCAGACGCTGGCGTCGATCACGTTTCAGAACTACTTCCGCATGTACGGCAAGCTCGCTGGCATGACCGGTACGGCCGACACCGAGGCCTACGAGTTCCAGGAGATCTATCGCCTCGAGACGGTGGTG
>JBFINI010000083.1:0-10289 GCA_041611275.1 Burkholderiaceae bacterium | reverse complement strand
GCCTTCGGCGTCGCTGAAGGTGTACGGCGCGTCGATCGGCTCGATGCCGGCGGCGCGGCATTCGAGCACGAAGCGCCGCCGCGCATGGTCGAGTTCGACCGCATCGGGCTGCCGCTCGGCGCACAGGTCGGCGGCCAGGTCCTCGGCGCCGAGCAGCGCGGCGCGGATGCGCGGGCTGGCCGCGGCAATCGCGCGCACTTCGACCACGCCGAGCGCCGTTTCGCACACCGGCAGGATTTCGGTGGCGCCCGCTTCGAGGTTCAGTTGCGCTTCCCATTGCGTGAGCGCGGCGTGCAGCGCCTGCATCTGCGCGGCGCTCGCTGCCATCGGGTAGGCGATCACGTCGGGCCGCGCCGGCATCGCGGCGGCGAGATCGGCCGGGCCGTCGGCTTCCAGCGCGTTGATTCGCACGACGGTGATCCGCCCGGCGTCGCGCCAGCGGCCGATGAGGCTTGTCAGGTTGCGCCGCGCTTCTTCGCGGCGCGTCAGCGGCGTGAAGTCTTCAAGGTCGACGATCAGCGCGTCGGCACCGCTTTCCTGCATCGCCTGGTGCGCGCGCGCATCGGCGCCGGGGCCGAAGAGCCAGGTGCGCCGGAGGTCGGGGGCGGGGATGGGCATGGCGGGTGAGCGAATACAGTGGCAGCAGAAACCGACGTTCAACTCCTAGATGCGGGCCACGGCGGCACGCGGAAGGGCGAAGTCATGCGCCAAAACAAAGCGTCAGCCGACGAGCTTGTCGTAGTCGCTGTGGGTGCCGATCCAGAACCAATGCACGCCGCCCGGGACCGGGACGCCGAGCGCGCGGTAGTACAGGCCGATGCGAACGCTGTGGAAGCGGCCGTTGGCCACGGTCTTGAAATGGAGCGATTGATGCGTGGAATCGGCGCGCAAACGCGCATAGCTGCGCCGGGCGAGCACCTGCACATCCGCCGGCAACGCCTCGAAGCACTGCCAGAACCGCCTTGACGCGGTGTGCCTCAAGGTTCGCGCTTGGAGCCGGAACGGAAGTCCTCGAGCGCCTCCGCTTCGAGGCTGTCGAGCCTGCCCCGCGCGACGTCTGCTTCGATCTGCTTGTCCCAGGCCGCGGCGTCGTAGGCAGCAAACCAGCGGCGGAACTTCGCGAGATCGTCGGGAGGCAATGCCTCAACCGCCTTTGCGATCGCTCTCACGTCGCCCATGTATCACCCCGCCAGGATCCTGACGCCGAAAGTATGCGCCAAACCCGGCCCGGCAAGCGACGTCATGCAATCGGAGCGGCCGTGCCAATCTTGGCCCGTCGCCGCACGGTGCATGGACCCGCCATGTCGTTTTCTGCGCAAGGTTGCCATGAAGTCCGCGGCCGATCCCTCGCCCTTGCGCAACGCGCCAGCAGCGTGCCGACCTTCAGCTTGCCGTGCGGGGAAGCCAAGCAACCGCGCGGCCCGCTTTGCAGGATCAGATGGCCGCCGTCATCGGCTCCGTGCCGCCAGAAGGGCGAAGATTCGTCGCCGGATCAACCGATCATCGCCCGCCGCCGTGACGCGCTCGGCGAACGGCAGCGGCTGACCGGTCGAAGTCCGCTGCGGACCATGGCGAGAACCTTGCCGCCGCACTCGTCACCCAGACCAGCGCCGCGGCCAGCCCCAGCGCGGCATGCACCGCCGCCACGCCGAGTGCGCCCTCGTGTTCCACGACCAGTCCGAATGCCAGCGTCAGCGCCGCATAGCCGACGGCGGCGATGAGCGGCGATGCGCCTTGCCGGCCGCGTCGCGCGGGCGCCCACAACTGGCCGCTCCAGGCTAGGCCCCACGCCGCGCCGTGGGTGACGGCAACACCGAGCAGGTCGTACGGCGCCGCAGCCCACAGCGCAAGCGCGGCGCCGCCAGCCAGCAACGCGGCGCACACCGTTGATAACGTGTGCGGCGACCAGCGCGCGACCGAGCGCTTGAGCAACAGTGCCGGGACGAACATCGCGGCCAGGTGCAACAGCACCATCGCCTGCGGCGCGACCGACTGCGCGCGGCACCAGTCCGCCGTCAGCGGCAGCGCCGCCATCATCGGCAGCATCGCCAGGCCTGCCAGCAGCATCGGCCATTGCAGCCTGTCGCGCCAAGCGCCCGCGGGCCAGGCCGGCAGCGAACAATCGAACAGGCCGGCGCGGCAACCCGGCGCGCGCGGACGGTCGCTGGCCGGCAACTGCAGCACGACGAGCAGCAGCACGATGGCGCCGACGAAGACGGCCAGTCGGGTGGCGAGCGCCGGCAGGTCGGCGGGGTCGCCGAGCACCAGTCCGGCGCACAGGGCGCCCAGGGTCGCGGCGGCGATCGGCGGCGCGGGCACCGCCGTCTGCGCGAGCCGCAGGCTGCGCACGACGCCGGAGGCCAGCGCGGTCAACACCGCCCAGCCGAGCACGGCGAGCAGCAGGGCGGGCAGGCCGCCACCGCTGACGGTCGACAGCAAGCCGATGCCGGTGATCGCGGCGCCGGCGCACAAGGCCAGGGCGCGGGTGGACCGACGCACGCCGCCGCGGGTGACCGCGGTGGCCGCCGCGCCCAGCGCCAGCAGCCACAGACCGACAAGCGCGAACCCGTAGACGAGCGACGGCGCGAATCGCAGCGCCAGGCTGCCGATGCCGATCCAGCCGCCGACCAGCAGCGCCCAGGCGCAGGCGCGCGCCAGTGCCAGGCGCAGCGGCGCGGCCGCCGCTTCGATCGTCATCCGACGGCCTCGTGCGCCAGCGATGCCGGCCACGTCAGGCGGTGACCGGTGCTGGCGGCGAAACGCTCCAGGTCGTCGGGCGTATCGATGTCGATCCGGTAGCGGGGGTTGTCGGTGTCGAACCAGCGCACGCGATCAGGATGGTTCTGTCGCCACTTGCGGCAGGCAAGATCGGCGCTACCCGCCAGCCACTCCTCGCGCAACGCGCCGTCGAAGATGACCGGATTGCCCGGCGCGGCCTCGCCGCCGGCCAGTTGCACGCGCGGCACCACCATCGCCGCGTCGCCGCGTTTCTTGAAGGCGCCAATCAGCGCAACGATGTCCTGCGCGTCGATCAACGGCTGGTCGGCGAGCGCGACGATCACCGCGTCGAGCTTCGGCGACAGCGCACGCAGCCCGATGCGCACCGACGAGGCCTGGCCGTCATCGGGCGACGGGTTGTGCGCCAGAGTGATCGGGAACTGGCGCACCGCGGACTCGACCGCTTCGGCATGGTGGCCGAGCACGACGACGACTTCATCGACGCCGGCGCCCGACAGCGCGATCAACTGGCGCAGCGCCAGCGGCACGCCGCCCAGTTCGAGCAGCGCCTTCGGCCGCCCACCCAGGCGCGATCCCGCGCCGGCGGCGAGCAGCACCGCGCCCACCGTCGTGCGGCTGTACAGGCCGTTGGCTTTGAGCAGGCAACCCATGGTCGATCTCCTATGCCAGTGCTTCGATCAGGTCAGGCAACACCGCCCGGATGCTCGCCAGGTCGGCGCCCGGCGCCAGCAGGTCCAGGTGCGGCAGCGCCGCCTGCATGCCCTGGCAGATCGGCGCGTAGCCCGGACGGTTGCTCAACGGGTTGAGCCAGACCAGCCGCCGGGCGCGGCGGCGCAGCTGCGCCAGCGCATCGGCAAGCTGCGCCGGCTCGCCGGTGTCGTAGCCGTCGCTCATGATGATGACGGCGGTGCGCGAATGCACGAGGCGCGCGGCGTGTTCGCGATTGAACTGGGCCAGGCTTTCGCCGATCCGCGTGCCGCCGCCCCAGCCCTGCGCGATCAGGTGCAGCCGTTCCTGCGCCCGCCACGGGTCCGGATCGTGCAGCGCCTCGGACACCGCGGTCACTCGGGTATGGAAGATGAAGCTGTAGACATCGGTCAGCTCGGCGCCGAGCGCGCGCGCCAGCCGCAGGTAGAAGAAGCTGTACAGCGTCATCGAACGGCTGACGTCGATCAGCAGCAGCAGGCGCGGGCGCACACGGCGGCGGTCCTTCCAGGCCAGGTCGAACGGCGTGCCGCCGCTGGCCACGCTGCGGCGGATCGTCGCCGCCAGGTCGAGGCGCCGGCCATGGCGCGCGCGCGCCTCGCGGCGCAGCCGGATGTGCTTCAACTGCCGGGCAAAGCGCCGCATCAGCGCCTCGACGTCGAGCGCGTGTTCGCGTTCGGTCAAAGCGCGGAAGTCGGTCGAACCGAGCACCTCGTCGCGGCTCGCCGCGCGGCGCGGCTTGAGGTCTTCGTCGTCGGCCGCCTCTTCGGCATGGTCAGTGTCGGGCTGCGTGCCGCCGAGCCCGCCGGCATCGGCGTCGCGACGCCCGGGCCGTTGCCAGCGGTTGGCCGGCAGGAACCAGGCGTCGAACAATTCATCGAAGCGTTGCCATTCGTCGCAACGGCCGCACAGCAGCGCCTGCAGGCTCCAGCGCAGCAGCGGCGCATCGAGCACGCCGACACGCTCGGCGGTCTGCAGCGTCTGCACGGCGTCGCCGCCGCCGACGGCAAAACCATTGGCGCGCAGAAAGCCGGGGAATCCCGCCAGGCGCGCCGCGGACCGCGATTCCAGCGTCGTGGCGGCAACGCTCAGCATGCGGCCGCCAGCCGGGCGACGACCTCGCGCGGAAAAGCGGCGCGATCGTCGCGGGTCTTGATCAGGGCGCTTAGCGTTTCCATGATGCGCTCGGCGCCGTCGATATCGAGCACGGAGATGTCGAGGCGCAGCAATGCCGCGGTCCAGTCCAGCGTCTCGGCGATGCCGGGCCTCTTCTGCAGTTCCATTCGCCGCACGGCCTGCACGAAGGCGACGATCTGCCGCGCCAGCGCCGCCGCCGCCTGCGGTGCCTTCTGGCGCACGATGGCAAGTTCCTTGTCGTAATCGGGATAGTCGATGTACTGGTACAGGCAGCGCCGGCGCAGCGCGTCAGACAGTTCGCGCGTGCCGTTGGACGTGATCACCACCAGCGGCCGGCTGCTGGCGTGCACGGTACCGAGTTCGGGAATCGACAACTGGAAGTCTGATAGCAGTTCGAGCAGATAGGCCTCGAAGGCGGTGTCGGCGCGGTCGATCTCGTCGATCAGCAGCACCGGCGGCTCGTCGCCGGTGATCGCCTCGAGCAGCGGGCGCTTCAGCAGGTAGCGCTCGGAGAAGATGTCCTGTTCCTTCTGCGCGATGCCGCGATCGTCGTGCTCGAGCAGCTTGATCGCCAGCAGTTGGCGTTGGTAGTTCCATTCGTACATTGCCGCGTGGGCGTCCAACCCCTCGTAGCACTGCAGGCGGATCAACCGCGTGCTGCGCACGGCGGCGAGCACTTTGGCCACCTCGGTCTTGCCGACGCCGGCGTCGCCTTCGAGCAGCAACGGCCGGCCGAGGTCCTGCATCAGCAGCAGCGCCGCCGCCAGCGGCGGCTCGGCGATATAGCCGGCGCGCGCCAGCTCGCTCTGCAGCCGAGCGAGGTCGACCGCCCGCGGCGAACTCATGCCCTCTTCGCCGTGAACAGCGAACGCAGCCAGTCCTTGATTACGGCCCAAAGAAGGGCCAGCGCGTTCAGCGGCTTGGCCTCGGCGGCGGGCGGCGCCGCCGCTGCCGGCGCGGCCGCGCCCGCTTCGGTCTCGGCCGCGGCCTGCGGCTGCATTGTCTGCACCTTGGCCGCGAAGTTGGCGGCGAACTTGTTCATCACCTGGTCGGAAACCGGGCCCATCACCCGCGCGCCGAAGGTCGCCGCCTTGCCGCTGACCGACACCTCGCTGGTACCCATCAGCTGGCACGTGGCGGCATCCCCCGCTTCGACCCGCGCCGTCAGGTCCATCGACGCGCCGGAGCCGCCGGTCGTGTCGGTGCCTTTGGCGAACAGTTGCAGCGTCCGCGTCGATGCCTCGATGGCCTTGACCTCGATATCGCCGCGAAACGACAGGCTCGCCGGCCCCAGCTTGACCGCGATCGTGCCCTTGTAGTGCCGATCGTCGATGCGCTCGGTGATCTTGGCGCCCGGCATGCAGCCGGCCACCGCCTCGATGTCCTGCAGCAGCGCCCAAGTGGCCTCTGCCGAGGCCGGCATTGGAAAGGTCTTCTCGAGTTTGGTCTTCATCGCGTGATCGCCGTTGTGCTCCTTTCCCTCAGCGTTTGTTGATGCCGAGCGCGCTGCACTGCTGCCAGACGCGGTACGCGCTGTGCGGCATGTCCATGTGGGTGACGCCCAGGTGGGCGAAGGCATCGATCACCGCATTGCTGAAGCACGGAATGCCGCCGACGTGCGGCGACTCGGCCACACCCTTGGCACCGAGCGGGTGGTGCGGGCATGGGGTGACGGTGTGGTCGGTTTCCCAGTGCGGCGTTTCCAGCGTCGTAGGCAGGAAGTAGTCCATCAGGCTGTTGCCCAGATGGTTGCCGTTCTCGTCGAACGGGACCTGCTGGCCCATCGCCACCGCGAAAGCCTCGGTCAGCCCGCCGTGGACCTGGCCTTCGATCACCATCGGGTTGATGCGCGTGCCGCAGTCGTCGAGCGCGTAGAAGCGACGCACCTTGACCTCGCCGGTGTACTTGTCGATGTCGACCACGGAGAGAGAGGCCCCGAACGGGAAGGTCATGTTGGGCGGGTCGTAGTAGGCCACCGCGTTCAGGCCCTGCTCCATCCCCGCCGGAATGTTGCTGGTGTGCGAGGCCATGCAGATCTCCTTCATCGTCTTGGCCTGGCTCGGGTTGCCCTTGACCTTGAAGCGGTCGATCTCCCATTCGAGATCGCCTTCGCCGACTTCGAGTAGATGCGCGGCGATCTTCTTCGCCTTGTCCCTGACCTTGCGCGCGGCCTGGGCGGTGGCGGCGCCCGACACCGGCGTGGAGCGCGAGCCCCAGGTGCCGGCACCGTACGGCGCCTTGTCGGTGTCGCCCTCCTCGACCACGATGTCGCTGGCCGGCAGGCCGAGTTCGGTGGCGATGATCTGCGCGTAGGTGGTGGCGTGGCCCTGGCCCTGGGTCATCGTGCCCAGCCGGGCGATGACGCCGCCGGTCGGATGCACGCGGATCTCGCAGCTGTCGAACAGGCCGATGCCGAGGATGTCGCAGACCTTGGTCGGGCCGGCGCCGACGACCTCGGTGAAGGTCGAGATGCCGATGCCCATCAGCGTCGGGCAGTTCGCATCGGCGCGTTTGGCCGCCTGCTCGCGGCGCAGGCCTTCGTAGTCGACTGCCTTCAGCACCTTGTCGAGCGCCGCGTGATAGGCGCCGCTGTCGAGCGTCCAGCCGAACGCCGTCGTGTACGGGAACTGCTCGTCCTTGACGAAGTTGCGGCGCCGGATCTCGGCCTTGTCGACGCCGACCTTCAACGCCAGCACATCCATCATGCGCTCGATCAGGTAGATCGCCTCGGTCACGCGCAGCGAGCAGCGGTAGGCCACACCGCCGGGCGCCTTGTTGGTGTAAACGGCGTCGACGCGCGCATAGTCGCTGGGGATCGCGTAGCTGCCGGTGCAGATCGAGAACAGGCCGGCCGGGAACTTGGTGGCCGACACGTGCGAGTTGAACGCGCCGTGGTCGGCCAGCGCCGTGAAGCGCAGGCCCTTGATGCGGCCGTCCTTGTCGGCCGCCAGTTCGCCGACGCCGTGGTAGTCGCGCGCGAAACCGGTGGTGGAGATGTTGTCGATGCGCGATTCGATCCACTTCACCGGCACGCCGGTGACGATCGAGGCGACGATCGCGACCACGTAGCCGGGGTAGACCGGCACCTTGTTGCCGAAGCCGCCGCCGATATCGCCGCCGACCACGCGGATCTTGCTCTCGGCGATGCCTGAGAGCATCGCCAGCACCGTGCGCACCAGGTGCGGCGCCTGCGTGGTCATGTAGACGGTCAGGTAGCCGGTGGCCTTGTTGAAGGAGGCGACGCAGCCGCAGGTCTCCAGCGGGCAGGGGTGCACGCGCGGATTGAGGATCTCCTCGCGCACCGTCACCGCGGCGCCGCTGAAGGCGGCATCCGCCGCGGCCTTGTCGCCGGCCTCCCAGGTGAAGATGTGGTTGGGGTGCGTTCGCGGGCCGTGGCCGACTTCCTTCTTGTCGGCGATGTCCTCGCGGATAATCGGCGCGTCGGCGGCCATCGACTGCTTCGGGTCGACGATCACCGGCAGTTCCTCGTAATCGACCTCGACCAGCGCCGCGCCGTCGTAGGCGGCGTAGCGGTCGGTCGCCAGCACCATGGCGACTTCCTGGTACTGGAAGCAGACCTTCTGGTCGGCCAGCACCGCCTGCACGTCGCCGCCGAGTGTCGGCATCCAGTGCAGGTTGACGGGCTTGAGATCTTCGGCCGTCAGCACCGCCACCACGCCCGGCGAAGCCAGCGCCTTGGTCTTGTCGATCGACTTGATCCGCGCATGGGCGAAGGGGCTGCGAACGATCGCGCCGAACAGCATGCCCGGCAGCTTGACGTCGTCGACGTAGGTGCCCTGACCGCGGATGAAGCGCGCGTCCTCCTTGCGCAGCAGCGAGGTGCCCAGGCCCTGCAGTTTCTGTTCGCGTTCCTGGAGTTCGGACTGATCGCCCATGGCGTATCTCCGCGATGTGGGTTGTGTTCGGTGCGTGGTGCCAGGCCGGGCGCCTCAGGCGGTCGCCGCCGGCGCGGCGGCGAGCTTGCCGGCGGCCGACTGCACCGCCTTGACGATGTTCTGGTAGCCGGTGCAGCGGCACAGGTTGCCGGCCAGCCCGAAGCGGATTTCCTGCTCGCTCGGGTTCGGATTTTCCTTCAGCAGGCGATAGGCGCGGGTCAGCATGCCCGGCGTGCAGTAGCCGCACTGCAGCCCGTGCTCCTCGTGGAAGGCCTGCTGCAGCGCATGCAGCACGCCGCCCTGCTCGAGCCCCTCGACGGTGAGCATGTCGGCGCCGTCGCACTGCACGGTCAGCACGGTGCAGGCCTTGACCGACATGCCGTCGACGTCGACGGTGCAGGCGCCGCAGTGCGAAGTCTCGCAGCCGATGTGCGGCCCGGTGTGGGCCAGCTGCTCGCGCAGCGTATGGATCAGCAGTTCGCGCGGCTCGACCGCGACCTCGACGCCCTTGCCGTTGAGCTTGAATGACACCTTGTGTGTGTTGGCCATGACTCGGTCCTCGTGTGCCTGGTTCTAGCTCTTGGCGCGAGCGGCCGCAGCCTGCAGCGCGCGCCGCGTCATCTCGCCGCACATAGCGGTCTTGTAGGCGGCATCGCCGCGCTGGTCGGGCACGGGGTCGCAGATGCTCATCGCCAGCCGTGCCGCCTCGTTCAGGCTCGCCTCGTCGATCGCCTTGCCGACCAGGGAGTCCTCGGCCGCGCTCGCCTTCAGCGCGGTCGGCCCGACGTTGGTCAGCGCGATGGCCACCTTGGCGACCTTGCCGCCCTTCATCTGCAGCACGACGGCGGTGGCCGCGGTGGCGAAGTCGCCGGCCTTGCGCTTCAGCTTGCTGTACGACCAGCCGCTGCCGGCAGCGGGGACCGGGATGCGGATCTGCGTCAGGATCTCGTCCGGCTCCAGCAGCGTCGAATACAGGCCGAGGAAGTAGCCGTCGGCCTTGACCACGCGTTCGCCTTTCGGCCCGGTCAGCACGAACGAAGCGTCGAGCGCCAGCATCAGCGCCGGGTGGTCATTGCCCGGGTCGCCGTGCGAGATGTCGCCGCCGATCGTGCCCTTGTAACGGACCTGCGGATCGGCGATCCAGCTCGCGCCTTCGACCAGCAGCGGCACTTTTTCCGCCAGCAGCTTCGAGCCCAGCAGGTCGGCCTCGGTGGTCATGGCGCCGATGCGGATCTCGTCGCCCGCCTGCGCGATGCCGCGCAGGTCGGAGATCCGACCAAGGTCGATCAGGTGACTCGGCGCGGCGAAGCGCAGCTTCATCATCGGCAGCAGGCTATGCCCGCCGGCCAGCAGCTTGGCCTCAGGACCCAGTTCGCCGAGCAACTTGATCGCGTCGGCGACCGAGCGCGGTGCGTGATAGTCGAACCCCGCGGGAATCATCGTCGTGGTCTCCTCTGTTGCTGCCGGAGCATCAGTGTGCCCCGGTCCTGTTCTTCGGAGTGGATTAATGACGGCGCGGCGCAGCATCAACGCGCACGGCGGCCGGACAGGTCTTATAGCGTACACACGCGCGGCCTGCTACCGCGCGAATGTCTGCCGCAAGGGGCTGATGTGCCCCGGCTGCGGGGGCTTTCTTCAGTCGGCATTCGAATTGTTCCTGCCGAATGCGCGACTTATGGCCTCATCCGCTGTAATACCTATGAGGGTTTGGCCGGAGTTTTCTTCTTTGCGCGCCGCGGTATCGAAAGACGGCACGCGGCAGGGGACTATGTTGCGCGCTCGGTTGCCCACCGGCGCAGCCGATGCGATTCG
>JBFINI010000082.1:0-10308 GCA_041611275.1 Burkholderiaceae bacterium | reverse complement strand
TGGCGCCAGTCGGGCTACCCGCTGCACTCGGGCGCGCAGCCCTAGGCGCCGCGCCGTTCACGCGGCACGGCCATCGACGTCCTCGGGCCTTCTTTCGCCGCTGCGCTGTCGGCGAACCGGCGTCAATGACCTCCTGCAACCGCGCCGCCCGCGATTATGGTTCATCAGTACCACACCAGATCCTCATTCCGTTGCGGCACCTGGTCGGGCCCGCCGAACAGTCGCAGCAGCCGGTTGGCGACGCCGTCGATCAATCGCATGATCACTCCGTCAATCAGAGAAATGCTCAGCATTTTCAGTTCCTTTTTCGCACGTACGTGCGATTCATGGTGAAAAAAAAGCGAAGTCAGCGCACGGCCTTGTCCGCCAGCAAGCGGTCGAACGCGACGAGCGCGCGCCTGATGGCGCGCTCATCGCGAAACAGCCGCAGATCATTGTGCAGCCCGAGGATCAGGGCGCACAGTTCGAAAGCCAGTTGCTCAGGATCGGCGTCGCTCGCCAATTGCCCTTCCTCGATCGCCTGCCGGGCCATTCGCGCCAGATGCCGGCGCAATTCGCCGAGCCCGGCCACCACCGCATCGCGAACCGGCCCTGGACGATCGTCGTACTCGACCGAACCGCTGATGAACAGGCAGCCGTCACGGCCCAGTCCCGCTTGCACCCATTCAGCCCATTTCGCCACCATGACCCGCAGTCGAGGCAGGCCGCGCGGCTCGCGCAGGGACGGCATCACCACCGCTTCGACAAAACGCCGCTCGTATTCCTTCAGCGCCGCCACCTGAAGTTCCTCGCGCGAACCGACGCGCGAGAACACGCCGCTCTTGGACAGGCCAGATCGGTCCGCCACGGTGCCGATCGTCAGGCTTTCGAGCCCGCCTTCCTGCGCCATCGCCAGCGCCGCGTCGACGATCGTCGCGCGGGTCAGTTCGGCCTTGGTCAATCCCGCGAGTCCCATGGCAGCAATATTAGTACGATCGTGCGAATTGTCAAGCGGACTTGAACTGGCGGTCAAACCTGGTCGAACCGCGGGTCCAGGCATCGGTGCCGCGGACGACAGGCGCGCGACTCATTCGATGAGCGCCTTGCCAGCCAGGACTCGATGCAGGTATTCGCGCCCGTTGCCGGGCTTCATGAAGTGCCTGTACGCCTCGGCGCCGAAGCGCATCGGGTCGAACTGGTAGACGGTCGAATTCATCTGCAGGTCGTTGTCAAAGCCGGTGCCGGGGAAATTCGCCAGCACACGTTCGCGCAGCGCGGGCGCCATTGTCGCCAGCATCGTGACGTAACCCACGTATTCGTAGGCCGGGATTGAAGGCTTTTCGAGCTGGAAGTTGCACGCCGCCACCGCATGCGCAACTTCGTGCGCAACCAGGCTGCGGTACAGGTCATAGTTCACGGTCAACCCGAACCAGGTGCCGTGTTTGGAGAACTCCGCATAGACGAGGGCCAGAATCCGCTGAGTAGAGGGCACGAAACAGCCGACCGCCGAGTCATCGACGGTTTGTGGCAGCTCGTGCACCAGTTGCACGGTCAAGGTGCTGTTGGTGTCGAGCCCCTGCTCGGCGAGAAACGCGATCGCTTTGCCGGCGCCGTCACAAGCCAGCGGTATGTCGGCCGGCTGCGGCGTGCGAATGACGACATCGGCCAGATCGCAGCGGACTTCGTGTACGGCCTCGGTGGTTGATTCGGCGCACACCGCCGCGCTGCCCAAGCCGATCACCGCTGCTGCCGCACCGCGCAGCAGCAACGCAGGAAAGTCGTACCGACAAGAACGCATCGCCGTTATGGCGCAATCGACGCGCTTCAATCGACCTTCGCCATCATTGTTACGCTCAAACTCCGGCTTACTTCGCTTCAGGTCAAGCGAACGCCACGCCAGCCACTTGTTGCCGCGATGGGTACCCGGGCCGCCGTTGCGCCAAGTCAGCATCTCTGCCGGGAATCACACCGACAGAATGCGCTCGACCTGTCGACCACGCCGGCAACGCGGCGACCGCAGTGACCGCCGGCCGATCTGTCGTACACCCTCGCGCCACGCCCGTGCCAACCGGGCGGCTGCAGTGCGCTTCGACCAGACGCAACGCAGCGTGACAGCGCCGTCTGCCGACGCTCAATGCCCGACGGCGATAAGCACGCCGGCCGCGCGCAGCCGCCGCGCAAGCACCTCGCCCAGCCCGGTCGCCGGCGTCAGAATTCCGCCGCGTTTCGCGCCGCCCGGCAGTTCGCCCCGATCGATGACCAGCGCCAGGGCGGACTCACAGACAAAGCGCACCGTGGCCCGGTTACCGGGGTCACCCTGGTGCGCGATCAACCCGCGCAGGGTGTCGCCGTCGTCGGTGAAGCCGACAAGTTCGGTGCGGAACCAGCCTTCGTTCATCGTGCGCTCGGACGGCCCGCTTCCCGGCGCCGGCAGCAGTTTCTTCAGCAGCGTGCGCGGCCGTCGGTAGGCCACCAGGCGCTCGAAGCCGCGCATCGCGCCGGTCAATGCCACCGCTTTTGCATAGGCCAGCGGCGGATCGAACTTGGTGTATTCCTGATAGCGGAAGTCGGGTCCGTATGCCTCGTCCCAGCTGGCCAGCAACGCGGCGCTGCGGCGGACAACGCGAGTGTTGATCGGTCCCATGATGAACGGCCCGACCCAGGCGCCGATCACGCCGTCAAACTGCGGCGCGGCCGGATCGGCATTGCGTTCGATCTCCTTCTGTGCACGCACCGGCCGCGGATTGAGCAGGAACGGATCGCGCCCGATTTCAGCCTGCCCGCTGTCGTAGCGATTGAAGTTTGATGCCAGCGTGCCACCGTTGAAACCGCCGTACATCTGGAAATACGCTCGCACCTCGACACACGGCGCGGCGAGCTGGTGCTGCACCTGCCGCGCGATCAGATAGGTGCCGAGATCCGATGGCACCGAATCGAAGCCGCAGCAGGGAATGATGCGCGTGCCCTCCCGTGCCGCGCGCACATGATGGCGATCGATCAGCCCGCGCACCCACGCCGTCTCGCCAGTGATGTCGACGTAGTCTGCGCGTTTGTCGACGCAAGCGTCGACCACGGCATTGCCATACAGCGCGAACGGCCCAGCCGTATTCAGCACGACCTGCGTCTGCGCCGCCATCGCCGCGAGCGCCGCCGCGTCGCTACCGCCGGCCACCAGCACGCCGACGGCCCGGCCCCGCGCACCCAGCGCTCCGCGCACTTGCGCAAGCCTCTTCGCATCGCGCCCGGCGATCGCCCATCGGCCCGGCGCCAGGTCGGTGCAGGCGGCCAGGTACTCGGCGGCGCGACGACCGACAAAGCCGGTCGCACCATAGAGCACGATGTCGTAGCGGCGTTCGTTCATCGTTGACTTCGGCCTTGCGGACCGCCCCGCTCGTTGGCCATCGTGGCGCGAGGCGGTAACCGCCGCTCAACGACGTCGCAACGGGCGATTTCGGCAAAAACGCGTAGCGAACGTCCCGTCCAGCGCATGAAGGAGACTGTATTCGCGATCACCGGCTCTCCCGGCCGGCACCGTTGCGCACACACGGGATGCCCAGGCACGCCGCCACTGATGCGAGACAAGACTCGCTGACCTCGGCGCATCACCATTGAAACATTGTCTGCAATCGATCCGGAAATAGCGATGTCCCCTCGCCTGATCGCCGCCTTCGTCGTCGCCCTGCTTGCCCTTGGCGTCGCTGCACAAGAGGCCCGCACCGATGAAAGAACCGTCAAGGTCGAACGCCGGGCCGGCGATGACCTGTTCACTGCCGGCGGTTCCGTACGTATCGGCAGGCCGGTCGGCGGTGACGTGTTCGCCGCCGGCGGCAATGTCGATGTCGATGGCGCCGTTGGCGGCGATGCGGTCGTCGCCGGTGGCAACGTGCGCATCGGCGCGCCAGTCGCGCAAACGCTGTACGCGGCCGGAGGCCAGCTGGTCATCAGCGCGCCGATCGGACACAACGCGCGAATCGCTGGCGGCGAAGTCGAGTTCGACCGGCGCGCGCAGGTGGCCGGCAACGTTTCGGTCGCCGGCGGACAGGTGACGATCGAAGGCCGCGTGAACGGCTACCTGCGCGTCGCCGGCGGCAGCGTGGTCATCGATGGCGCCATCGAAGGCGATGTCGTCTCGACGGCAGGCAGCATCGAACTGGGACCGAACGCGCGTATTGGCGGTTCGTTGCGCTATGCCAGCCGCGATGCCATCAAGCAGCATCCGGACGCGCAGGTGCTGGGCGGCATCACGTCGCTGCCTTTCGAGGCGCGCGCGCCAGCTGGCGAATCGTCTTACGCAGTCGGCGGCGGCGCCGGCTGGGTGTGGACGGCCGGCCTGTTGCTGGTCGCCGTCGTGTTGAGCGCGGCGCTGCCCGAAGCGTCCCGGCGCGTCACCGAGACGCTGTTGCGCCGTCCGGCGATGAGCCTGCTGCTCGGCTTCATCGCCCTGGTGTGTATCCCTGTGGCGGCCATCCTCCTGCTGGTCACGATCATCGGCATCCCGCTGGGTCTGCTGGTCCTGCTCCTTTACCCGCCGCTGCTGCTGATCGGTTACGTTGGCACGGGCATCGGCGTCGGCCACCTGGCATTGCGGCGTTACGCGCCAACGCGATCAACGCAGACGGGGTGGCGGATCGCGGCGGCCGCGGCCGGCATGCTGGCGCTTGCGCTGCTCGGACGCCTGCCGTGGCTTGGCGGATTGCTCGTATTCGCTGCACTGCTCATTGGCGTGGGCGCTCTGGCGCTACAATTCGCCCGCCGGCCGCAGGCGACCTGAGCCGCGCTGCTGAGCGCGCAGCAGCTTCGGCGCCGGCGGGCTCGATAGCTGAAGCCGCGGCGAATCTTGATCCAGCCGTCACGGCTCGGCGCGGACACTCGTTCGACGAATCCGTGCTCACCGTCGTTGCGCGTGGTCGCAAACATCATCCGTCTTCATCTGTGCAGCCGATGCCTGCACCCGGGGCTTTCACTCAGAATCGCTGCACCTCCGTCCTACCGCATCCGCGCGACACCTCTCCCCTCCCGTGAGCACGGTCACGCAGCGCTAAGACCCAGCAGCATGAAAGACCAGGACGCGAACGACGCCGACCCGATCCGGGTCACCGATGATCTGATTGAGGCCGATCGACGCGCCTTCGCGCGTTTCCGGCTCCGCGTGCGCATGTGGGTGCACGACCGTGCGCGCGGCAAATTGATCGGCGAAGCCTTCGACATCGGTCTTGGCGGCCTGCGCCTGCAGGCGGGCGAGCCGATTCCGCCGGCGCGCCGCTACGCCTTGTCGATCGACATCCTCGTCGATGGCGTGGAACAGCCGCGCATCGAGACCATCGCGCGCTGCGCGTGGCATCGTGCCACCCCGGATCATCAGTTCGAAGCCGGTTTCGAGTTCGTCGAGATGACCTCGCCGATGCGCCGCCGCATCGAGGAATTCATCGACGAGTTCGGCCACTGACGGCGCCGCAGCAAGGCCGACCCGCGGCTTGCCGGCGTATCCGGGCGGCGTAGCATCGACGCATCGATGCTTGGTCGCGCGGAGGTCTTACCGATGCCTCACTCGCTGCGTGTTCTGCTGATCGCGCTCGTGCCGCTCGCCGCCGCGGCAAGCGAACTGCCGATCTTCGACGCCCATCTTCACTACAGTCACGATGCTTGGGACAACCTGCCGCCTGAGAAGGCGGTCGACCTGTTGCGCGCGGGCGGCGTTAAGCGCGGCCTCGTTTCGAGTTCCAACGACGACGGCCAGCAGCGCCTCGCCGCGGCCGCACCCGACCGCGTGCTGCTGTCGCTGCGGCCTTACCGCCAGCGCGGCGACCAGTCGAGCTGGATGAACGACGACACGGTGCCCGGTTATCTCGAGCAGCGGCTGGCCCGCTATCGCTATGTCGCGATGGGCGAGTTTCATATCTACGGCGCCGACGTCGATCTGCCGGTGCCGCGCCGGATGATCGAACTGGCGCGCCGCCATGAACTCGTACTGCATTCGCATTCGGACGCCGATGCCATCGAGCGTCAGTTCGCGCAGTGGCCGCAGGCGCGAATCCTGTGGGCGCACGCCGGCTTCGAATCGCCGGCCCAGGTGCGCGCGATGCTGCGCAAGCACCGCCAGCTGTGGTGCGACCTTGCATTTCGCAGCGATCACGCCCCCGGCGGCGATCTCGATCCGGAATGGCGGGCGCTGATGCTCGAGTTTCCCGACCGCTTCATGGTCGGCACGGACACGTTCACGCCCGAGCGCTGGCCGTTCGTGGTCGAACACGCGCGGCTGGCGCGCCGCTGGCTCGCGCAATTGCCGCGCGAGGTGGCCGAACGAATTGCCTGGCGTAATGGCGAGGCATTGTTCGCTGCCGGCGCGCAATGACGCGGGCCGCCGCGCTGGCTGCCCTGCTCGCGGCGGCGCCCGCCCTTGCCTGCGAGCCGGCACTGCGCGGCGACGGCGTCCGCACTCTCACCGGCGAGCGGCACGTCCTCGCCTGGCAGGCGCCAGCACGAGTGCCGCTGGCCGAGTTCTTCTCGCTCGATATTGCCGTCTGCACGCGCGATGGCCGGTCCGTCGTCGCGCCGCGGGTCGATGCAACGATGCCCGCGCACGGACACGGCATGAACTACCGATCGAGCGTCGCGACGCTTGGCAATAACCGCTTTCGCGCCAGCGGCCTGCTGCTGCACATGCCGGGGCACTGGGTGATTGCGTTCAGCATCGGCGGCGAGACGCTGCGCGATTCGGTACTGATCGACTGAGCTCGACCATGACAATGGTCCGCAGTCGACTCCAGGCGACGCCGAACCCTCGCCAGGCAACCCGCACGAGGACGACATATCGGAAGCGGAGAGGATGCTGACGATCCGGCTCGCCCTGCTGATGGCCGCCTTGCTCGCAACGCCGGTCACTGTCATCGGTGCTGCCGATGCACCGCTGGCGCAGTTCAGCGCGCCGGAGCGCTCGCGCATCTTGTCGCTGGGGCCATGGCCACCGGCGCCGCGGATCGATCCGACCAACCGCGTCTCCGGCAATGCAGATGCGATCGTGCTCGGGTCGCGGCTGTTCTTCGATGCGCGGCTGTCGCCGTCCGGCTACATCGCCTGTGTCACCTGTCACCAGACCGACCGCGCGTGGACCGACCTGAAGCCGCGTGCGCACGGGCTGGCCGATCTGCCGCGCAACACGCCGGCGCTGAACAACTTGTCTCTGCAACGCTGGTACGGCTGGGGCGGCGGCGCTGACAGCCTGTGGATGGCGAGCCTGCGCCCGCTGCTCGACCCGCGTGAGTTCGATTCGAACCCGGCCTGGGTCGCGCACGTCTATGTCCGCGATCCCGAGCTCGCCTGCTTCTACCAGCGCGCTTTCGGTCATTCACCGACCGCGAAGGGCGCCGACCTCGAGCACGTTTTGGTAAACACCGCCAAGGCGCTGGCCGCGTTCCAGGAAACCCTGGTCACCGGGCGCACGGCGTTCGACGAGTTTCGCGATGCACTGGCACGCGGTGATGCAGCGGCGGCTTCCCGCTATCCGCCGGCGGCGCGCCAGGGGCTGCAACTGTTCATCGGCCGCGGCAACTGCATTGCCTGCCACAACGGGCCGAACTTCAGCAACGGCGAGTTCGCCGATGTCGGTGTGCCGTTCTTCACTGCACCGGGCGAGGTCGATGCCGGCCGCTACCAGGATCTGCAAGCGCTGCGTGGCAGCCGTTTTAGTCTGCTCGGTCGCCACAGCGACGCTGCCGTGAGCGGCGCCACGGCAACTCGGCATGCGACGCTGGAGCCGCGACACTGGGGTGAATTCAAGGTGCCGAGCCTGCGCAATGTCGCAGTCACCGCGCCGTACATGCACAACGGCGCCTTCGCATCCCTGCAGGCGGTGCTGCGCCACTACTCCGAGCTCGACGAGGCGCGCATTCATTCGAGCGCGCAGCCGTTGCTGCGACCCCTGCGGCTTTCCGCGACGGACACTGAGGCGCTGCTCGCGTTTCTCGCCACGCTGACCGACGCGCGCGGCGCCGATCGGCCGCGCCCGGAAGCGCAGGAGAGTTGTCTGCCAGAAGCGGCGGATGCCGCGGCCGTTCAGGCGAGGTAGCTGATCGCCGCGATCGCCGCAGCAATCGCCAGGGCAATCAACACGACCGGCCAACGCCGCCCCGATCGCGCAGTAGAAGCTTCTGCGAGCAGTTGCGTCGGCCGATTCAGCGGCCGTGCTACCCGCGGCGTCATCGGGATCACGGTGCGCTCGGGTTCCAGCGGCGGCAGCTGATCGAGCGGGATGCGCGCGGTCAGGTTCATGGCCGCCACCAGCAGATCCTGCGGCAGCTCGCCGCGCACCTGACGCGCCAGCCCAAAGGCCACCAGCCGCGCGGCGTCGCGCGCCAGCCGCGGCTGTTGCAAACGCGGCTCGGCGGCGGCGCATTCGTCGAGCGAGCGGGCGCCGTCGAGCTGCGCCAGCAATCGCCGCTGATTGCCACCTAGCCCAAAACGCGGCCGCTCGAGCTCTTCGCGCCCGCGCCGCGTCGATTCGAGCACGACGCTGCCGGCGCTGTCCGTGGCTTGCGCGTCGGGACTGTTGCGCGACAGCGCTCGACTCATGACTTTGCGATCCTGAACTGGAAGCTCGAACACCATGAAATGGTAGCGACGACGCGATGCCGTTTGCGCGGCATAGCGCTTAGTCCGGAAGGATGTCGCGCAGGTGATCAGTGAGCGCGCACGGCGATCGCAGCAGCGTCATCCGTCCGCACGGCGCGCACGTGACTCGGTTTTCTGCCGCGCGCACCGTAGTCTTTCCGCACATGGAGACAGCAAACATCGGCCGCCTGTTCTCACTGCTGCAGCGGGCGGCGATGATCGCCGGAGCGCTCGCCGCCGCCGGCTGCGCAACGGTGACCGGAACGCCAACACAACCGGTGAGCATTCAGACGGTCGATGCGTTCGGCCGCCCGGTCGACGGCATGCGTTGTCGCGTCGCCAACAGCGCCGCCGACTATTTCGGCAGCACACCGATGTTCGATCTGCAGGTGCGACGCTCGTCATCCGATCTTGAAGTCGAGTGTCGCCGTGGCCCGCTGGTGGCGCGCGGCACGGCGGTTTCGCGCGGCACGCATCTGGCCAGCGCGATCCTGCCCGGCGGCACGGCTGCCGTCGTCATCGACCACCTGACCGGTTACCGTTATGCGTATCCGAGCCGTCTGCAACTGCGCGTCGGCGAACATCTGGTGTTCGACTCGAACTCCACTGCACCGGCACGGATCAGCAGCGAGCTCCTGGCCCTGCATTGATCAGGCGGCTCGCCGGCCGCGACTGCTGACCCGCTAGACTCGCCGCCTTGCCCGCATGCGCCTTCGCATGTGCTGCACTGCTTGGCTCCACATTGACTGATTCCACTGCTCACCCATCGCGCCGGCGCTGGTCCTGGCGCCTGGCTGTCGTCGCCATCCTGGCCCTTGGCGTCGGCGGTTTCGTCGCGCTGCAGGTCTTCAAGCCCAAGCCCGCGGTCCGCGCGCCGGCCAAGCAGCTGCCGCTGGTGCGCACGGCGCCTATCGAGCTGCGCGAAGGCGCGCTGACGGTTTCCGGAAATGGGCTGGTGCGGCCGCGTGTCGAAGTCGTACTGGCGCCGGAAGTCGCCGGCAAGGTGAGTTACGTCAGCCCCAATCTGCGAGCCGGCGGTGCCTTCCGCGCGGGCGAGGTGCTGGTCCGTCTCGACCCGGAGCCCTTCCGCGCTGCGCTGGCGCAGGCGCGCGCCGAGCGCGAGTCGGCGCAGGCCTCGCTGGCGCTGGCCGAGCAGCTGCTCAAGCGCACCGACGAGCTGATTGCGCAGGGCTTCCAGACGCCGCAGACGCGCGACGAGCGCGTCGCCAACCGCGACCTGGCGCGAGCCGCGCTCGAACGGGCCGAGGCGCAGATGAAGTCGCGCGGCATCGATCTGTCGCGCACCGAACTGCGTGCGCCATTTGCCGGCCGCGTGCTGTCGGAGAAGATCGACATCGGCGAAACCGTGCAGCCGGGACGCGAACTGGCACGGCTGTTCGCCGACGACGTGCTCGAAGTCGCCGTTTCGCTGACCGATCGCGATATCGCGCTGCTGGCCGACCCGTGGCGCGCCAAGGCTGCCGACGCGACAGCCTCGGTGACGGTCGAACACGGCGGCACCCGCTACCGCTGGCCGGCGCGGCTCGACCGGGTCGAGGCCGCGCTCGATGCCGCCACGCGCACGCTGAACGTCGTTGTCCGCGTCGACAAGCCGCAGGCACGCGGCACGCCGCTCACGAGCAACGGCAAGGGCGTGGCACCGCCGCTGCTGGTCGTCATGTATGCGCAGGTCGACGTCGCCGGTCGCGAGGTCGGCCGCTA
>JBFINI010000081.1:0-10316 GCA_041611275.1 Burkholderiaceae bacterium | reverse complement strand
TGACGAATCAACGCCAGCCGGACCGACTTGGCCTCGCGTGATGAGGCGACTGTGCGATCAACCGATCGGTTTACCGGCCGGCGTGCATCGCGGAAAAACCGGCACTGCCGGGCAACAACGTCTCGCCGCGCCTCAACGCAGGAACAGCGCCGTTTCCCGGCCCAGCAGGGCGGTCAGTTGAGCGGCCAGTTCCGCCGCGGCGGCGCGATCAGGCAACATGCCGACCAGCACACGATGCAGGACCCCGTCGCGTTCGACTCGCGCCAACCGCGCCTCGGCCGGCAGACCTTCGCCCTGACTGGTTGCCAGCAGCGACGAAAACCTTTCGCGCAACGCCTCGGCATTGGCGGCCGCTTCGAAAGCACCGAGCTGCACCGCCCAGGTCGGCCGCCGCGCCGGCGGATCGAACGGCGGCGCCTGGGCCTGTTCGGCTGGCCGCGGAGTCTCGGCCACGTCGGCCGCCGCCTTGCCCGCGGCGATTCGCCTGTGCGTGATCCGTTGGACTTCGACTTCGCCGGTGCCGGCCGCGGCGATGCCCAGCCGCACCGCGGCAGCATACGACAGGTCGATTACGCGGCCTTCCTTGAACGGCCCGCGATCGTTGACCCGAACGATCACCGTGCGGCCATTGCGCAGGTTGGTGACCCGCGCGTAGCTGGGCAGCGGCATCGTCGGGTGGGCGGCACTCATTGCGAACATGTCGTATGGCTCGCCGGTCGACGTGCGGTTGCCGTGAAACTGGCGTCCGTACCAGGAGGCAAGTCCACGCTGTACCAGCGGCCGGTCGTCCGTGACTGGCGTGTAGCGGCGGCCCAGCGCGATGTACGGCCGGTTGGCGTAAGGGTGAAAAGGCTCGATCGTCGGCAGCGCATCGGGCGTGGCCATGATGTCGGCGGGCGCCTGCTCGGGCGGGCCGTCATTCTGATAAAAGCCTCCCGATCGCGGCGCCTTCGGCGACGTGCCGCAGCCGGCCAGGGCAGTGGCGATGGCAATCGACATGGCAGTCACGAAGGTGCGCGCCGCAGACCTCCATGATATGTACGACTGTTTGGCTGACAAGCGCTTAACTCTGCACCAGCTTGCGGTGCCGGTTGATGCTCATCAGCATGCCGCAGGCGAGCCCGAGCGTGACCAGGGCGGTGCCACCATAGCTGATGAAGGGCAGTGGCACGCCCACCACCGGCAAGATGCCGCTGACCATGCCCATGTTGACGAAGGCATAGGTGAAGATGATCAGCGCGATGCTGCCGGCGAGCAGGCGGGAGAAGATCGTCGATGCGTTGGCGGCGATCAGCAGCGCGCGCCCCACCAGAGCGAGGAACAACGCCATCAACACCAGATTGCCGACCAGGCCGAACTCCTCCGAATAAACGGCGAAAATGAAGTCCGACGTGCGCTCGGGGATGAATTCCAGGTGCGTCTGCGTACCCTGCATCCAGCCCTTGCCGAAAGCACCGCCGGAGCCAATGGCGATGGTTGCCTGCAGAGTGTGGAAGCCCTTGCCGAGCGGATCGGTGGTCGGATCGATCAGCGTCAATACGCGTTCGCGCTGATAGTCATGCATCATCGTCCAGCCCAGTGGCAGTGCCGCCAGCCCGGCCACGCCGAGGGCGGCGATCCACTTCCACGGCAGGCCGGCAAAGAAGATCACGTAGGCTCCGGCCGCCACCACCAGCAGCGAAGTGCCAAGGTCGGGCTGTTTCATGATCAGGCCGACTGGCACGATGACCAGTACGGCCGCGAACATGAAGTCGAGCGGCTTGGTCGATCCTTCGCGCTTGTGGAAGTACCAGGCCAGCATCATCGGCAGCGCCAGCCGCATGATTTCCGACGGCTGAATTCGCGTGATGCCGATGTCGAGCCAGCGCGTCGCCCCCTTGACGGTAACCCCGGCCACGGACACGCCCACCAGCAGCAGCACACCCAGCAGATAAGCGGGCAGCGCCACCTTCTGCAGCGCACTCGGCGGCACGTTGGCGACGATGAACATCACGGCCGCGGCGATCGCCAGGTTGCGAACCTGGTCGGTAAATCGCCACGGAAAATCATTGCCCGCCGAATACAGCGTCACCAGGCCGACCAGCGCCAAGGCGCCGACGATCGCCAGCAGTGCCGGATCGAACACGGTGATGCGGTCGCGCAGCCAAAACACCAGCGGTGAGCGCTGCCAGGGCGGCCGCAGTACGGTCTCATTCACGGCGCGCTCCTTCAAGCTGAGCGACCCGTGGCGAATCGGGCCGCCGGGCCGCCTCCGGCGGCAGCCGATCGGTCAGCAGCGGACCCATGCCCGGCGGCACCTTGCCGAGCAGAAAGTAGTCGATCGCGACACGGGCAATCGGCGCTGCGGCACGGGCGCCGAAGCCGCCGTTTTCCACCAGCACGGCCAGCGCGATTGCCGGCTTCTCGCCCGGCCCGGCCGGTGCAAATGCCGTGAAGAGCGAGTGATCGCGATGGCGCTCATCGATCTTGCTGGCGTCGTACTTTTCGTTGGCCTTGATGGCGATCACCTGCGCGGTGCCGGTCTTGCCGGCGGTCTTGTACGGCGCGCCGGCGAACACACTGCGGCCGGTGCCGTTGATGTTCACGTCGACCATCGCCTCGCGAACGATCTTCAGGTGCTCCGGCTTGATCGGGATGCGGTAGCTTTCCTTCGGCACGATCGGCCGCCGCTCGCCGCTGATCGCATCCTCGACCGTCTTGACGACATGCGGTTTCAGCACCACGCCGTCGTTGGCCATCGTGGCGGTGGCATGCGCCAGTTGCAGCAGCGTAAAGCTGTTGTAGCCCTGGCCGATACCGATCGAGATCGTCTCGCCCGGATACCACTTCTGCTTGAAGCGCCTCTCCTTCCATGCCGTCGACGGCAGGATGCCGGTCATCTCGCCGTCGATGTCGATGCCGGTGATTTGGCCAAACCCCCACGGCTTCATGAAATCGTGGATCGCGTCGACCCCCAGGTCGTCAGCCAGCTTGTAGTAGTAGACGTCGCTCGACTTGACGATCGAGCGGTGCAGGTCGACTGGGCCAAGCGGCACCTTGTTCGAATCGCGGAAGCGGCGGCCGCCAAACATGAAGTAGCCAGGGTCATGCATGACCTGCGTGGCCGTACGCTTGCCGAGTTCCAGCGCCGCTAGTGCCAGGAACGGCTTGTAGGTCGAGCCGATCGGGTAGGTGCCGCGCAGCGCACGGTTCAGCAACGGCTTGTCGGGATCGGTATTCAGCTCGTCCCAGACCTTGGGATCGATGCCGTCGACGAACAGGTTCATGTCAACCGTAGGCTTCGAGACAAAAGCCAGCACGTCGCCAGTGGCCGGTTCGATGGCGATCAATGCCCCACGGCGGTCCTCGAAGGCGCGCTCGACGATCTCCTGCAGCTTGATGTCGATCGACAGCCGCAGGTGGTTGCCGGCCACGGGCGGCGTGCCGGACAGCGTGCGCACGGCACGGCCACCGGCGGTAATTTCGACTTCACGCATTCCGGTAATGCCATGCAGCTCGTGCTGATAACTGGCCTCGACGCCGACTTTGCCGATGTACTCGGCGCCGGCGTAATTGGCGGCATCGGGCCAGCTCTCGATGCGTTCCTTGTCGGCCGGTGAGATGCGGCCGATATGGCCGATCACGTGGCTGCCGATCTCGCCAAGCGGGTAGTGACGGAACAGACGCGCACGCAGGTCGACGCCGGGAAAGCGGAAGCGCTGCGCCGTGAAGCGCGCTACTTCCTCGTCGGTCAGGCGGGTACGGATCGGCACTGACTCGGCGCCCTTGAAGTCCTCGTACAGCTTCTTGAAGCGACGGCGGTCGCGCGGCTGAATGTCGACGATCCGGGCCAGCGCCTCGATCGTCGCCGCCACACTTTCGACCTGCCGGGGGTTGATCTCCAGGGTGTAGGCGGAAAAGTTCTCGGCGATGACGATGCCGTTGCGATCGCTGATCAGGCCGCGGTTGGCGGTGACCGGCACCAGCGCCGTGCGCTGCGCTTCGGCGCGCTGGTTAAGTTCTTCGTACTGGATGACCTGCAGCCAGACGAACCGCAAAGCCAGTGTGCTGAAGGCGATCAGCACGAACAACGCAGCGACAGCGGCCCGCGCCCGGAACAGGTCGACTTCGAGCCGCGGGTTGCGAAATACCTTCATGCGTGAATGCCGCCGCCTGCCAGCCGCGGCGAGCATTCGGTCTGTGCTGCCATGAGGTGGATTCTATTGAGCTTTGCCCGCCTGAGGCCATCCATCATTCGGCCAAGCGGCCAGGCTCCTAAAGCGGGCGGGTGTCGTCGCGCTCCTGCGGCCGGCGCTGCGGCGCCAGCAGGATCCAGGTCACCAGCGGCCAGACGACGGCACCGATCAGCGAATTGAGGAAGTAGTCCCAGCCGGGAAAGCCACCGCCGACCCACAGGCGCACCGCCAGCGACACGCACTGCGCGACCAGCAACAAGGCGAGCACGTGCAGCGACTGGGCGCCGACTGGAAACCACAGCACACGCCGATGCAGCGTGATGGCTCCGTAGGCGAGCAACGTATAGGCAAGGGCATGTTCGCCGAACAGCGCACCGTCGTGCACGTCCATCAACAGGCCGAAGACGAAGGCGGCGCCGATGCCGACCCGGCGCGGCTGATGCACGTTCCAAAACACCAAAGCCAGCGCGAGAAAATCGGGCAGCCAGGAGGTCGGCCCCACCGGCAGCAGGTTCAGCGCCAGCGCAACCAGCAACGACGCCCAGATGAACAGCGGGTTGACGGGCGCGAGCAGCGCGCTGGGCCGGTAGGCGGCGCGGCCGGCGCCGAGCGTGCCAGCGGAAACCAGTTCGACCGGATCGACATTGCGCGGCCGGTTCAGCGCCAACGACTTGCGCAGCGAACGCCAGGGGGCCATCAGCGCCGTCCTGCCCGTCGCGGCTCGCCGCGCTTGTCTTCGGCCGGCCGCGGTGGCTGGGCGAGTGGATCCACGGTCAGCACGAGCAGTTGCACATGCTCGTTCATGCCGGCGGCAGGCGCCAGTTCCACGCGGGCGAACTGCTCCTTGTCGGCGCGCAGCACGCGTCTGACCGTGCCCACCGGCAGCCCTGGCGGGTAAAGGCCGTCGATGCCGGAGGTGACTGCCTGGTCGCCTTCCTCGATGTCAACGTTCACCGCCATGTAGCGCAGTTCGAGCTGGTCGCCGTCGCCGAAGACCACACCACGCAGCCCGTTGCGCAGCAGCTGCACGGCGATGCTCTGATCGCGATCGATCAGCAGCGTCAGCTCGGCGGTCAGCGGGAATACGCGTGTGATCTGGCCGACCACACCGCGATCATCGATCGCCGGCTGGCCAGCCCGCACCCCGGACTGCAAGCCCTGGTCCAGCACCAGCTTGCGGCTGAAGCGATCGCGCGATTCATAGAGCACGCGGGCCAGCACGGTCGGCGCGCCGGCGCGTTCTCGCGCGCCAAGCAGGCGGCGCAGCTGCGCGTTCTCGGCTTCGAGCGCTGCCGTCTGTTGCGTGCGCAGCGCCCGTTCGACCGCCTCGCGCCGCAAGGTCTCGTTTTCCTGCAGCAGTCGGCTGACCGTCGAAAAGTATTCGGCCACGGCCCCGGCGGCGTCACGCGGCACCAGCAACAATCGTTGGATCGGATAGAGCACCACGCCCACACCCGCGCGCAACGTGTCGAGCGCCTGCACCCGCGCGTCGACGATGATCAGCGCAATGGCAAGGAAGGAGAAGAACGCCAGCCGCGCTCGGGCCGAGACGCCTTGATTGAAAAGCGGCGGCGGGCCGTGGTCCATCGCGTTCGCGCTAGACGCACGAACACGGCGTGTCGAACGGCGTCTTAAGCGTGCAGAGGTTGGCCCGAGGAGCAAGAAAAACGTACATCACGGCACGTTGCGCGCCGCAGGGCGAAGACTGGCTGGCGACGGAGCCTGGCGACATGCCGCCTCAGCCGTGCGCGAAGATGGAACCGAGTTTGTCCATGCGCTCCAGCGCAATGCCGCAGCCGCGGACGACGCAAGTCAACGGATCCTCGGCCACCACCACCGGCAGCCCGGTTTCCTCCATCAGCAGGCGGTCCACGTCGCGCAGCAGGGCGCCGCCACCCGTGAGCATCATGCCGCGGTCGGCGATGTCGGCACCCAGTTCGGGGGGCGTCTGCTCGAGCGCGATCTTCACCGCCGAGACGATCTGGTTCAGCGGGTCGGTCAGCGCCTCGAGGATTTCGTTGCTCGAGATGGTGAAGCTGCGCGGAATGCCCTCCGACAGATTGCGGCCCTTGACCTCAAGTTCCTTGACCTCGGAGCCCGGAAACGCCGAGCCGATCGTCTTCTTGATCAGTTCCGCCGTCGGCTCGCCGATCAGCATGCCGTAGTTACGGCGGATGTAGTTGATGATCGCCTCGTCGAACTTGTCGCCGCCGACGCGCACGCTGCCCGAGTAGACCATTCCGCCCAGCGAGATGATGCCGACCTCGGTGGTGCCGCCGCCAATGTCGACGACCAACGAGCCCGACGCCTCCGACACCGGCAGCCCGGCGCCGCTCGCGGCGGCCAACGGCTCCTCGATCAGGAACACCTGGCTGGCGCCGGCGGCCTCAGCCGATTCCTTGATCGCGCGGCGCTCGACCTGGGTCGAACCGCAAGGCACGCAGATGATGATGCGCGGGTTCGGTGCCAGCAGACTCGACGGATGAACGAGCTTGATGAACTGCTTGAGCATCTGCTCGGTGACGGTGAAGTCAGCGATGACGCCATCCTTCATCGGCCGGATCGCCTCGATGTTGCCGGGCACCTTGCCGAGCATCTGCTTGGCTTCCTTGCCGACCGCGCGGATCGTGCGCTTGCCGCTGGGGCCGCCCTCCTGGGAAATGGCGACCACCGACGGTTCGTCGAGCACGATGCCCTTGCCGCGAACGTAGATCAGCGTGTTGGCCGTGCCCAGATCAATGGCCAGATCGTTGGAAAAGAAGCTGCGGATGAAACCGAACATGCGGGGACCAGACTCGCTGTGTACTGTGGGACGAAGCAATCGGGCGCTTGGTGCGCGAATCGTGCCGTGGCCTTCGGATACCACTGCATTTGGTGCGCGATAATACGCCAAGCCGCTGCAGCGCCCGACGCAACCTCTTGTTTTTCAAGGCTGCATTTCGAGCGCTCGCGATCGTCCGAATGCATTCGCGGATAGCCGCGATCGGCGGCGTACCCCGACAACACCATGGCCCTGACCGAAAACGACGTTGCCCGCATCGCGCACCTGGCGCGCATCGAGATCACCGCCGACGACCGCCGCGCCATGCTGGCGCAGTTGAACGACATCTTCGCGATGATCGAAAAGATGCAGAAGATCGACACGACGGGCGTGGCCCCAATGGCCCATCCGCTCGGCGGCCGCCAGCGGTTGCGCGACGACCGCGTCACCGAAGCCGATGCCCGCGCGGTCAACATGAAGAACGCTCCGGAAGCTACCGACGGCCTGTTCCTGGTGCCGAAAGTCATCGAATGAGCGCTGTCCGCGTTTACACCCTGATTGTCGAGCCACGATTGCGAGGGGTCCGATGACCGAACTGGCCCACGCCGGCGTGGCCGAACTCGGTCGGATGCTCGATCGCAAGGCGATTTCCGCGGTCGAACTCGCCCAGTCGCTGCTGGCGCGCATCGAGCAGCAGCGCGATCTGAACGCCTTCCTTGATGTACGGCCGGAGGTGACGCTGGCGCAGGCGCGCGCCGCCGATGCGCGGCGCGCGCGCGGCGAAGCGGGCAGCCTGCTCGGCGTGCCGATTGCGCACAAGGACGTCTTCGTCACCCGCGACTGGGCGAGCACGGCCTCGTCGAAGATCCTCGCCGGCTACCTGAGCCCGTTCGACGCCACCGTGGTCGAGCGACTGGCGCACGCTGGCATGGTCTGTCTCGGCAAGCTGAATTGCGACGAGTTCGCGATGGGCTCGAGCAACGAGAACAGCGCCTACGGCAACGTGCTCAACCCTTGGGACAAGGGCGCCGTGCCCGGCGGCTCCTCGGGCGGTTCGAGCGCTGCAGTGGCGGCGCGGCTGGCCCCGGTGGCCACCGCCACGGACACCGGCGGCTCGATCCGCGAGCCGGCCGCGTTCACCGGCATCACCGGCACCAAGCCGACTTACGGCCGGCCGTCGCGCTGGGGGATGATCGCCTTCGCCTCGAGCCTCGATACCGCCGGCCTGATGACGCAGTCGGCCGAGGACTGCGCGCTGGTGTTCAACAGCATGCTCGGCTTCGATCCAAAGGATTCGACCAGCATCGATCGGCCCGGCGAGGACTTCACTCGCAGTCTCAACGAGACGGTCAAGGGGATGAAGATCGGCGTGCCGAAGGAATTCTTCGGTTCCGGCCTGTCGGCCGACGTCGAGCGCGCGGTGCGCGCCGCGCTGACCGAGTACGAGAAGCTGGGCGCCCGGCTCGTCAACATCTCGTTGCCCAACGCAGAACTCGGCATTCCCGTCTACTACGTCGTCGCACCGGCCGAAGCGTCGAGCAACCTGGCCCGCTTCGACGGCGTGCGCTATGGCCACCGCGCAGCAAAGTACGACGACCTGATCGACATGATGAAGAAGAGCCGCTCGGAAGGCTTCGGGCCGGAACCGAAGCGACGCATCCTGATCGGCACCTACGTTCTGAGCCACGGCTACTACGACGCCTATTTCATCAAGGCGATGCAGGTACGGCGGCTGATCGCCGACGACTTCCAGCGTGCCTTCCAGCAGTGCGACGTAATCGCCTCGCCGGTGACGACGTCGGTGGCCTTCGGCTTCGGCGAAAAAACCGACGACCCGGTGGCGATGTACCTGGCCGACCTGTACACGGTGCCGGGCTCGCTGGCCGGCATCCCGAGCATGAGCATTCCTTGCGGCTTCGGCGCTAAGGACCGGCCGGTCGGCCTGCAGCTGATGGCCAACCACTTCGAGGAAGCGAAGATGCTCGGCGTCGCGCATCAGTTCCAGCAGGCGACCGACTGGCATCGACGCGTGCCGGCCGGCTTCTAGCCGACTTCAGAGAGGAATAGCAACATGTTCTGGTGGTGGTTCTACATGCCGCAGCATCATTGGCCGCTCAGCGGCGCGGTCACACAGGACATCGAAGCGTCGTTGCTGCGCCAGGCGCGCGATGCGCGCATCGAGCGCGAGGTTCTGCGCGACGTCGCCTCGTACGGCCGCCAGCTCGGCGTGCTGACCGACGTGGTGCAGGCGCTTACGCGCGCAGTCGGCACGGATGCGGTGCGCAACGAGGATGCGGAAGCACTGGAAAAGCTTGCCGAAATCGCCGCGCGCGTGGCGTCCATCAAAGAGCGACACGCACCGTCGCCGAGCGACCTGAAGCGTGGTCTCGACGGTCTGCGCAAGCGTGATCCGCAGGCGTGGCAGTCGTTGCTCGTCGAGCAGTTGCAGGCGCAGCGGCCAACCCGCGCGCGCGCCTTGCCGAGGTAGGCGACATGGCGGCTGGCACCTGGGAAGTCGTCATCGGCCTCGAAACGCATGCGCAGCTGTCGACGGCAAGCAAGATCTTTTCCGGCAGTTCGACCGCCTTCGGCGCGGCACCGAACACGCAGGCGAGCCACATCGATCTGGCCCTGCCCGGCACGCTGCCGGTTCTGAACCAAGGCGCGGTCGAACGGGCGATCCGTTTCGGCCTGGCGATCGGCGCCACCATTGCGCCGCAGAGCATCTTTGCGCGCAAGAACTACTTCTATCCTGACCTGCCGAAGGGCTACCAGATCAGCCAGTACGAGATCCCGGTCGTGCAGGGCGGCAGCCTGTCGTGCGTGGTGGCGCCGAAAAACGGCGAACCGTATGTCAAGACCGTGAGGCTGACGCGAGCGCATCTCGAGGAAGACGCCGGCAAGAGCCTGCACGAGGACTATCACGGAATGACGGGTATCGACCTGAACCGCGCCGGTACGCCGCTGCTGGAGATCGTCACTGAACCGGACTTGCGCTCGTCGGCAGAGGCAGTTGCCTATGCCAAGGCGCTGCACACGCTGGTCGTGTGGCTCGGCATCTGCGACGGCAACATGCAGGAAGGCAGCTTTCGCTGCGACGCCAACGTTTCGGTGCGCCGCGCCGGCGAAACGAAGCTCGGCACGCGCGCAGAAATCAAGAATCTGAACAGCTTCCGCTTCCTGCAGCAGGCCATCGACTTCGAGGTGCGGCGGCAGATCGAGCTGATTGAAGACGGTGGGACGGTGGTTCAGGAAACGCGGCTGTACGACCCCGACCGCAGCGAGACGCGGCCAATGCGCAGCAAGGAAGACGCGATGGACTATCGCTACTTCCCCGATCCCGACCTGCTGCCACTGGCGATCGACAAGGAATGGATCGA
>JBFINI010000080.1:0-10558 GCA_041611275.1 Burkholderiaceae bacterium | reverse complement strand
GTGCGATGTGGCGGCCGCGATGATGGAACCGCCGGGCGGCACCGCGCTGGTGGAAGAGTCGATCATGGAGGCGCTGGATTTCCGCCGTGCCAAGCGCAAGATAGACAGCGAGTGGGGTAAGGACTGGTGGTTCAAGGTCTGGGGCCCGACCGCGCTGGCCGACGCGGGGATCGGCAAGCGCGACAGCTGGTTCCTGAAGTCGGGCGACAAGTGGCACGGCTTCGGCAAGCTCGCCAACGGCTTCAACCTGCTCGACCCGATCAAGGCCACCGTCATCACGCCCGGGCTCGATGTCGACGGCGCGTTCGCCGAGCACGGCATCCCGGCCGCGGTGGTCACCAAGTACCTGGCCGAACACGGCATCATCGTCGAGAAAACGGGGCTGTATTCATTCTTCATCATGTTCACCATCGGCATCACCAAGGGCCGCTGGAACACGATGGTCACCGAGCTGCAGCAGTTCAAGGACGACTACGACAAGAACCAGCCGCTGTGGCGCGTGCTACCCGAGTTCCTGCGCGCGCATCCGGCCTACGAGAAGAAGGGCCTGCGCGAGCTGTGCGACGAGATCCACGCCGTCTACCGTGAGGCCGACATCGCGCGGCTGACCACCGAGATGTATTTGTCAGAGATGGTGCCGGCGATGACACCCGCGGCGGCCTACGCAAAGATGACGCACTGGGAGGTCGAACGGGTGCCGATCGACGCGCTCGATGGTCGAGTCTCGGCGGTGCTGCTGACGCCTTATCCACCGGGCATCCCGCTACTGATCCCCGGCGAACGGGTCAACGCGCGGATCATCAATTACCTGAAGTTCGCGCGCGACTTCAACGCCCGCTTCCCCGGCTTCGAGACCGACATCCACGGACTGGTCAAGCGCAAGTCCAACGGCACTGTGGAGTATTTCCTGGACTGCGTGCGCGCGAGCTAGCCGGCGGCGGCGCAGCGCCTGCGGCCGCCACCGCGCGCGGCCTGCGCCTCGCCGAAGGAGACACGATGAAGCTGCTGACGAAACTGACCGCCCTTGTTGCCATGTCGCTGCTCGCGCCTGCACTGCCGGCGCAGGACAAGCCGGTGATCGACGCTGGCCCCTATGTTTCCTCGCCGGAAAGCGCGGTGGCGGCGATGCTGCGCGAGGCGCAGGTCGGTCCGAACGACTTCGTGATCGACCTCGGCTCCGGCGACGGACGGATCGTTCGTACCGCAGCAGCCGTCTTCGGTGCGCGCGGACTCGGCGTGGAGATCAAGGAAGACCTGGTCGCGCTGTCCAACGCGCAGGCGAAAACAGAGGGCATTGCCGACCGCGTCAAGTTTGTCAAGCAGGACCTGTTCAAGACCGACATCTCGCCGGCGACGGTGGTCACGATGTACCTGCTGCCACACACGGTCAACCAGCTGCAGGAGAAACTGCTCGCCGAGCTGAAACCGGGCGCGCGGGTGGTGTCGCACGACTATTCGCTGGCCGGATGGCTGCCGCACAAGACGCTGGTGATGGAACTCGAAGAAAAGGTCGCGATCAGCGGCATCGAGCGGACGACGATCTACCTGTACGTGATTCCGGCGCGGGTGGCCGGACACTGGAGCGCCCAGGTGCCGCAGACGCTTTCGAAAAACACGATGCGGCTCGAACTGACACAGCAACTGACCCGCGTTGCCGGCACGGCGTGGCTCGACGGCATATCGGTGCCGCTGGCCGATACGCAGCTGGTCGGCGACGATCTGTCGTTCAGGCTGGCCGGCCGCAAGGCGGTATTCCGCGGTAAGGTCAGCGGCAAAACGATCGAAGGAACGGTCCAAACTGGTGGCGCCAGCGCGCCATGGCGCGCAACATTCAACAGCTGAGCGCCGCTCGCCACTGGGAAGGTTTGCCGTCCGCGATGGCGGACCGAACAGCGCGAAAACGGTTGGCCGCTGATCGCTCGGCGTCGTGTATCCTGACATTTCGCTTCGATATACCGACGCGGGAGAGTGCCGGGGGGCAGTGCAATCCGGCCGCCGAAGGCGCAACTCACCCGTAATCGCTCAGGTCACCGAACCGCGTTGGGCAGCAGCGACTCTGGAGAGACCGGCCTGCGAGGCCGGCGCCGAAGGGGCAGCGAAGACCGCGTACGCGGCTTCCAAACTCTCAGGCAGAAGGACAGAGGGGTGCAGGTTGGCAGGTGCCGGCCTGTGCCCCTTTTTGTTGGGTGCCTTCATATGCTGAAACGAACGCCTCTTTACGACACCCATGTCGCCGCTGGCGCGCGTTTGGTCGACTTTGGCGGCTGGGAAATGCCGGTCCATTATGGCTCGCAGATCGAGGAGCATCACGCGGTGCGCCGGCATGCGGGCATGTTCGACGTCTCGCACATGCGCAGCGTCGACATCGAAGGCGCCGGCAGCCGCGACTTCCTCCGCAGGCTGATCGCCAATGACATCGGCAAGCTGGCGCCCGGCAAGGCGCTGTACTCATGCATGCTGCGCGACGACGGCGGCGTGCTGGACGATCTGATCGTCTACTGGCTGCACACCGACCGCTACCGTGCGGTGGTCAACGCCGCCACTGCTGACAAGGATCTGGACTGGATGCACAAGGTGGCGCAGCAGGGTCGCTTTCCAGTGTCGATCCTGCCGCGGCGCGAACTGGCGATGATTGCCGTGCAGGGACCGCAGGCGCGAACGCTGCTCGAGCAAGTGTTCGACGAACTCGATCACGACGCGGTCGACGTCATCGATCACCTCAAGCCGTTCACCGCCAGCATCGTCGACGAATTCTTCATCGCCCGCACCGGCTACACCGGCGAAGACGGCTGCGAGATCGTGTTACCGGCGCCGGAAGCGGCCGATCTTTGGCAGCGGCTGCGCGCAGTGGGGGTAGCGCAATGCGGGCTCGGCGCGCGCGACACGCTGCGGCTGGAAGCCGGTATGAACCTGTACGGGCAGGACATGGATGAGGCGGTCACGCCGCTCGAGGCGGGTCTGGCGTGGACCGTCGACATGAAGTCGCCGCGCGATTTCATCGGCCGCGCCGCGCTTCAGACACAGCAGGCGGCAGGCAACCTGCGCCAGTTCGTCGGACTGAAGATGAGCGAGCGTGGCGTGCTGCGTGCGCACCAGAAGGTGCTGACCGCGCACGGCGCCGGGGAAATCACCAGCGGCACCTTCTCGCCGACGTTGAACTGCTCGATCGCGCTGGCGCGTGTGCCGGCCGGTGTCGCCGTCGGCGATACGTTGCAGGTCGATCTGCGCGGCAAAGCGGTCGACGTTCAGGTGGTGAAGGTGCCGTTCGTGCGCAACGGCAAGGTTCTGGTTTAGCGATCCGACAACTCGAGGAGCCCGCCATGGCTGTTCCCGCAGATCTCAAGTACACCGAGTCGCACGAATGGGTGCGCCGCGAGTCCGACGGCCTGCTGTCGGTCGGCATCACCGACTTCGCGCAGGAAGCGCTCGGCGACATGGTTTTCGTCGATTTGCCCGAAGTCGGCCGCAAGCTCGCCAAGGGCGAGGCCTGCGGCGTGGTCGAGTCGGTCAAGGCAGCCTCGGATGTCTATGCGCCGGTGGCCGGTGAAGTCGTCGCTGTCAACGATGGACTGAAAGAAAAGCCCGAACTGATCAACAGCGGCGCCTTCGATGCCTGGATGTACCGGTTGAAGCCGGCCAACGCCGGCGATGCCGACGCGCTGCTCGAAGCGGCGGCCTACCAGGCCAGTATCGACGCGCAGAAATGACGGCCTGCGCCGCACGCTGCGGATCGGTCGCCGGCGGCCATCGGCGCAGCATTCACGGATCGACTTTCGCCCCGGCCTGCGCCCGGGCGGCCAGCACTTCGCAAGGACTTCCTCGATGAATGCCCGCTCGAAACTCTCCCTGTCGACGCTCGAAGGCCACGACGAGTTCGTCGCCCGCCATATCGGCCCGAACGACGACGAGATCGCGCAGATGCTCGGCGAGATCGGCTTCGACTCGCTCGACAAGATGGTCGACGCCATCGTGCCGGGGTCGATCCGGCAGCGCGCGCCGCTGGCGCTCGGCGCGGCCGTCAACGAACACGAAGCGCTGGTGCGTCTGCGCGAAATCGCGACGAAGAACCAGGTGTTCAAGAGCTTCATCGGCATGGGCTACTACGGCACGCGCACGCCGCACGTGATCCTGCGCAACGTGCTCGAGAATCCTGCCTGGTACACGGCGTATACGCCGTACCAGGCCGAGATCTCGCAGGGGCGGATGGAAGCACTGTTGAACTTCCAGACCATGGTCTGCGACCTGACGGCGATGGAAATCGCCAACGCCTCGCTGCTCGACGAGGGCACCGCCGCCGCTGAGGCGATGACGCTGGCCAAGCGCTCGTGCAAGAGCAAGTCAGATCTGTTTTTCATCTCCGCCGATTGCCATCCGCAGACGATCGCCGTGGTGCGCACCCGGGCCGAGCCGCTCGGCATCGAGGTGCGGGTCGGCGACGATGCGGCCGCGGCAGCCGCCGATGCGTTCGGCGTGCTGCTGCAGTACCCGGCCAGCAGCGGTGACCTGCGCGATTACCGGCCAATCGTCGAGGCCGCGCACGGGCGCGGCGGTCTGGTCGCCGTCGCTGCCGACCTGCTGGCGCTCACCTTGCTCACGCCGCCTGGCGAGTGGGGCGCCGATATCGTCGTCGGCAACAGCCAGCGCTTCGGCGTGCCGTTCGGCTTCGGCGGGCCGCACGCGGCCTTCCTTGCCTGCCGGGACGCCTACAAACGATCGATGCCCGGCCGCCTGATCGGCGTGTCGGTCGATTCGCAAGGCGCCCCGGCGTATCGATTGACCCTGCAGACGCGCGAGCAGCACATCCGCCGCGAGAAGGCCACTTCAAATATCTGCACCGCGCAGGTTCTGCTGGCAGTGATGGCGTCGATGTACGCCGTGTATCACGGGCCGGAGGGTCTGCAGCGCATCGCCGAGCGCGTGCACCGCCTGGCGGGGATCTTGGCCGCTGGACTGCGCGGCGCCGGGTTGAAGGTCTCGGAGCGTTTCTTCGACACGATCATCGTGCGCGGCGTCGACGCCGGCAAGATCCACTCGGCGGCGCGTGCGCAGAAGGTCAATCTGCGCGAGCTTGCCGCTGACGCAGTCGGCATCTCGCTTGACGAAACCACGACGCGGGCCGAGGTCGAACTGCTGTGGCGGCTGTTCGACGTGACCGCCGATGTCGATGCACTCGATGCCAAGGTCGACGAGGCGATCCCTGTCTCGCTTGTTCGCAAGTCGGCCTATTTGACCCATCCAGTGTTCAACACTTATCACTCCGAGCATGAACTGCTGCGCTACCTGCGGCTGCTTGCCGACAAGGACCTGGCGCTCGACCGCACAATGATTCCGCTCGGCTCGTGCACGATGAAGCTGAACGCGACTGCCGAGATGATCCCGATCACCTGGCCGCAGTTCGCCCACCTGCATCCCTACGCACCCCCGGAACAGACGACCGGTTATGCCGAACTGGTGGCGTCGCTGGAAAAGATGCTGGTCGAGTGCACCGGCTACGACGCAGTGAGCCTGCAGCCGAATTCCGGTGCGCAGGGCGAATACGCTGGCTTGCTCGCCATTCGCGCCTACCACCGTGCGCGCGGCGAGCCACAGCGCGACGTGTGCCTGATTCCCGAGTCGGCGCACGGCACCAACCCGGCCTCGGCGCAGATGTGCGGCATGCACGTCGTGGTGGTCAAGTGTGATGCGCATGGCAATGTCGATCTTGCCGATCTGCGCAAGAAGGCCGAGCAGCATTCGGCCAGGCTTGCGGCGTTGATGGTCACCTACCCGTCGACGCACGGCGTGTTCGAAGAGGCGATTGTCGAGATCTGCGAGGTCATCCACGCGCATGGCGGGCAGGTGTACACCGACGGCGCCAATCTGAATGCGCTGGTCGGCCTGGCCAAGCCTGGCAAGTACGGCTCCGACGTGTCGCACCTGAACTTGCACAAGACCTTCTGTATTCCGCACGGCGGCGGCGGACCCGGCGTCGGCCCGGTGGCGGTGCGCGCGCACCTGGCGCCGTATTTGCCGGGAAAGATGACCAGCGGGGGCAAGGTCGCGGGCGACGTCGGCATGGTCAGCGCTGCACCGATGGGATCGGCCGGCATCCTGCCGATCTCATGGATGTACGTGACGTTGATGGGCGCGGCAGGGCTGACACGCGCTACGCAGGTCGCGCTGCTCTCGGCCAATTACGTCGCAAAGAAGCTGGCGCCGCATTTCCCGGTCCTGTACTCCGGCCGCAACGCTCTGGTGGCGCACGAGTGCATCCTCGATCTGCGGGCGATCAAGGAGGCCTGCGGTATCAGCGCCGAAGATGTTGCCAAGCGGCTGATCGACTACGGCTTCCACGCGCCGACGCTGAGCTTCCCGGTGGCCGGCACGCTGATGGTCGAGCCGACCGAGTCCGAGGCGAAAGTCGAGCTCGACCGCTTCTGCGAGGCAATGATCGCCATCCGCGAAGAAATCCGTGCGGTGGAAGATGGTCGCGTGGATCGCGATGACAACCCGTTGCGCAACGCGCCGCACACGGCGGCCATGGTGATGGCCGAGACCTGGGCGCACGATTATTCGCGCGAGACCGCCGCATTTCCGGTGCCGTCGCTGAAGCGGCAGAAGTACTGGCCGCCGGTGGCGCGGGTCGACAACGTCTACGGCGATCGCAACGTGATGTGTTCGTGCCTACCGGTGAGCGACTACGCTGAAGCTGCCGCAACGCCACCTTAGGTCTTCAGGGCCGTCGAAACGCGCGCGCACCGGGGGACACACGTTAGACCGTGTGCGACGGCGGGGGCAAGAGCGAGAAAAAGGCCGCCCACCGGCGGCCTTTTTCTTCATGGAGTGCGCCGGTCAGAAGTTGTGCCGGAATCCCGCAGCCAGCGACGAGAACTTGGCCCCTGGCGTCGCCCCCAGGTAGTAGGTGCCGTTGCTGTCCTCGTCGACCTGCGTATAGAACGCGTAAAGCTTGGTGCGCTTGCTCAGGTTGTAGTTGTAGGCAAGCGTGAACTGCTTGGCGCCGGTGTCGTTGGTGCCACTGAAATCGTCGGCCAGACCGAAGTTGAGGTGGAACTCCGAGGCGCCCATCGTATACATGCCGGCAAGGCGCACGTTGTTGCGGCTGCGGCGGTCGCCGGCGAAGTTCAGCTTCGAGCGCTCGTAGTAGGCGCCGACGGTGAATGCGCCCATCTCATAGAGCGCGCGGATCACCGCGGTCTCGTCCTTCACGCTGGAGCCGGTGCGCTTGTCGTCCATCTGCGCATAACCGCCGCCCAGGTGCAGCGGCCCGCCGACCCAGTTGACCGCGATCTGCGTGTTGCGCCGATTGTTCGAGCCGGGCAGCTCGTTGCCGCTGGCGGCGAACGAATAGGCGATCTCGACATCGGCGCCGCTGAAGCTCGGTGACTTGTAGGTGATCGAGTTGTTGTTGTTGCCGCCGGTGGCCGCGAATCCGAACAGGAAGTCGGACGAGGTGCCGGTGTCGTGGTTGTGCATGCTGATGTAGTCGGCCGAGGCGAAGTACAAAGGCGAGGTGATGCGGCCGCCGCGGACCGCGCCGAAGCCGCCGCTGATGCCGGCGAACGCTTCGCGGTTGAAGAGGCCGCCGTCGTTGCTGAGCCGCCCGTCGTCGGAACCGAAGCCGCTTTCAAGCTGCAGGAATGCCTTCATTCCGCCGCCGAGATCTTCGCTGCCCTTCAGGCCCCAGCGCGACGAATTGTTCTGCAGCGCCGTCGTGGTTGACTGGCCGGTGAGCTTCTGGCTTTCGATGCTGGTGTTGACGCGACCGTAGATGGTGACGTTTGGTGCCTGCTGGGCGCCAGCCGCGGTCGCCGCGGTTGCCAGCACCGCCAGTGCCAACGTTTGTTTGTTCACTTGCTTTTCTCCCTTCGCAATAAGAGGCGGACATCTGACGTTGCCGCGCCGGACGGGCCACAATGGCCGTCACGTATTGTCGTGGCTCGCCGCCGGATGCGGCGCATTCGCTACGCACAACCCCGTAAACTTGGCTTCGGTTGTTGCTTTTGCGCTGCGGTGGTTGCGAACTGCGGCGCGTCGATTCCAAGCGGTGAAATGCCGCAGTTGAAAATTTATCCTTCAAGGAGCCGTGGACATGACCTCATCGACCCATCGCCGATTCCTGCATGCGACGCTGGCTGTGTTTGCCGGCCTGCTGCTCGCGGCCTGCGGCAAGCAGCCGGAGCCGGCGAAGGCGCCGCAGGCCGAGGCGGCCAAGGCGGCGGCACCGGCGAGGGTTTACGTGGTCGGTACCGACGCGGCCTACGCGCCGTTCGAACTGCAGAATGAGAAAGGCGAGATCGTCGGTTTTTCGATCGACCTGATGCGCGCGCTCGCGGCCAAGGGCGGCTTCGAGGTGAAGTTCGTCAATACGCCGTGGGAGGGCATCTTCAACACCCTGGCCCAGGGCGACCGCGACCTGCTGATCTCGTCGATCACGATCACCGACGAGCGCAAGCAATCGATGGATTTTTCCGACTCCTACTTTGATGCGCACCAGCTGATCGCGGTGCCGGAGAAGTCGAAGATCACCAAGTTCGATGATCTCAAGACACTGAAGGTCGGCGTGCAGACCGGCACCACCGGCGACGAAGTGGTCAGCAAGCTGCTCGGCAAGACCAGCACCGACATCAAGCGCTTCGAATCGACGCCGCTGGCGCTGAAGGAACTGGAGGCGGGCGGCGTCGATGCCGTGGTGGCCGACAACGGCGTGGTGGTCAACTATGTCGCTAACAACACGGTGGCCAGTTTCCGTACCGTCAACGACCCGGCGTTCACGCCTGAGCAGTACGGCATCGCGGTGAAGAAGGGCAATGGCGAACTGCTGGCGAAGATCAACAAGGCGCTCGCCGACGTTAAGGCCGACGGCAGCTACGAGAAGATCTACACGCAGTACTTCGGCGCCAAAACGGCGGCGGCAGAGAAGAAGTAACCGCAGAGGCGCGATCCGGTGGATCTGCGCTGGGGCATCCTCGCCGGCTACGGGCCCCTGTTCGCGCAGGGGCTGGTGATGACCGTGCTGCTGACAGCCGTGTCGCTCGCCTTCGGCATGGCGCTCGGCTTAAGTTCCGGGCTGGTATCCAGTGCGCGCGACCAGCCCCTCGGACACTCGCCCTGGCGCTGGCCGCTGCTGGTGATCCGGTGGGTCGTGGCCGCCTACGTGACGTTTTTCCGTGGCACGCCGCTGTTCGTGCAGATCCTGCTGGTGCACTTTGCGGTGATGCCGATGCTGGTTCACCCCGACGATGGCATCCTGCTGTCCGGCGAACTGGCGCGCGAGTTCCGGCAGAACCACGGCGCCTTCCTTTCCGGCGTGCTGGCGCTGACGCTGAACGCCGGCGCCTACATCTCGGAGATCTTCCGTGCCGGCATCCAGTCAATTGCCGTCGGCCAGTGGGAGGCCGCGCGTGTGCTCGGGCTCAGGCATCTGCAGGCACTGCGGCTGGTCATCCTGCCACAGGCGTTTCGCCGCATGGTGCCGGCTTTCGTCAATGAGGCAATCACGCTGACCAAGGATTCGTCGCTGGTCTCGGCGATCGGCCTCGCGGAACTGGCGCTGGCCGCGCGCACCGTCGCCGGCGCCTATTCCCGTTACTGGGAACCCTATCTGGCGATCTCGGCGCTGTATCTGCTGATGACCTGGGCGCTGTCGCTGCTGGCCAAGCGGCTCGAGGTGCCGGCGCACCTGCGCGGCCGCTGAAACCGCTGGCGGCGCTGGCGGCACATGATCAAAGCTGTCGTCATCATCGTTGCCATAGCGCTGCTCGCGCTGCTGCTTGCGGGCTGTGTCGAGCGCATGTTCTTTTATCCGGACTCGGCGCAGTACACGAGCCCGTCGAACTTTGGCCTGCGCCACGAAGATGTGGCCATCACGACCAGCGACGGCCTGCGGCTGCACGCTTGGTGGCTGCCCGCAAAGGGCGCGGCAACAGGCAGCATCCTGCACCTGCACGGCAACGCGGCCAACGTCAGCAACCATCTGCCGCTCGTTGCGTGGTTGCCGAGCCAAGGGTTCAATGTGCTGATGCTCGATTACCGGGGTTTCGGTCGCTCGGAAGGCAAACCGACGCTCGATGGTGTGGTCGAAGATGCGGCCGCAGCACTGCGTCATCTGCGCTCGCGGCCGGAGGTCGATGCACAGCGTTTGATCGTGCTCGGCCAGAGCCTTGGTGGCGCCACCGCGCTGCGGCTGCTGGCGACCGACAGCGCTGGCGTTCGACTGGCGGTCATCGAGGCGGCCTTTGCCAGTTATCGTGACATTGCCCGCGATGCGGCGCTGCGTTCCGTGGTGCTCGCGCCGTTTCTGCCGCTGGCCCTGCCGATGCTGCCCGCGAGACGAAATGATCCGATCGCGCAACTGCCGGCGATTGCTGTGCCGTTGCTGATTGTGCATGGCACTGACGATGAAATCATTCCGTTTGCGCATGGCGAGCGATTGGCCGCTGCGTCGTCGCAGGCCGAATTTTTCCGCGTTGACGGCGCGCGGCACATGGAGTCGCTGATGCGAACCGATGTGCAGCAGCGTGTGCTGGCGGCGATGAAGGCGGCGGTGCGTTAGCTGGAC
>JBFINI010000079.1:0-10595 GCA_041611275.1 Burkholderiaceae bacterium | reverse complement strand
TCGCCGCGCGGCGTTCGGCCTCGGCGCGCAGCCGTTCGGTCACGTCGTTGGCCAGCACCACCTCGGCGCGTCGACCATCGAAGGTCAGCACATGCGAATAAATCTCGACCTGCAGCTCGCGGCCGTCTCTGGTCCGATGGCGCCAGACGCCGGCCTCGTCGAGGCCGGCGTGCACCGCGGCGACGTTGGCGAGCAGCCGCGGCACGTCTTCGGCCGGCCGGATGTCCTTGATCGTCATCGCCAGGAACTCTGCGCGGCTGAAGCCGTATTTGGCCACCGCCGCATCGTTGACAGCGAGAAAGCGCAGCGTGGCCAGGTCGTAGACCCACATCGGCTGCGGATTGGCCTCGAACATCTCGCGGTAGCGCTGCTCGCTGGAGCGCAGCGCCTCCTCGGCAAGCTTGCGATCGGTAATGTCGGTGTGCGTGCCGAGCATGCGCAGCGGCGCGCCGCTGGCGTCGCGCTCGACGACCCTGCCGATCGACAGGATCCATTTCCAGTCGCCACCGGCGGTGCGTTGGCGAAATTCGACGCGATAGGAGCGGATCTTGCCGGCAATGTAGTTGCGAAAGGTCGCGCCGACCGATTCGCAGTCGTCGGGATGCAGCCGCTCGATCCACGCGGCATTGGATTCGCGAAACGTCGCCGGGTCGTAGCCGAGCATCGTCGCGTACTCCGTGCTGACCTGCGCATCGCCGGTCTGTACGTTCAGGTCGTAAATGCCCTGCTGTGCAGCCTCCAGCGCCAGTCGTAGCCGCGCCTCGCTGTCACGCACCGCCTGCTCGGTCTGCATGCGCTCGGTGACGTCGGTCCAGGTGCCGATGACCTCGTACGGGCGCCCGTCGGCCGCGTGCACGACACGCTGGTCGTCCTGTATCCACAGATAATGGCCGCTCCGATGCGCGAATCGGTATACCTGCGTGAAGCGGCCCCGGTCCAGCAGGCGTGCGTTGCCCGCCACCGCGGCGTCGCGGTCGGCCGGATGCAGGTGCGTGAACCACCAGTCTTCGGTCAACGTCTGCCCGACCGGGTAGCCGAGCAGCCGCTCGATGTTCTCGCTGACATCGCGCGGCACCAGCCGGCCGTCGACCACGCGCAGTGAATAGACGATCACGTTGCTGGCGCCCAGCAACTGCGTCATCCGCTGCGCCGCACGCTGCGTGCGCTGCTCGGCCAGCGCGCGGGCGCTGCGATCGCGCAGCGCGCCAACGGCGCGGGCCAGATCAGCGGCCAGCTCGGCCAGGAAAGCGACCTCGTCGCCGTCAAAGGCGTCGACCTCAGTTGCGTACAGGTTCAGCGCACCGATGCACTTCGCCTGGCCCGGCAGCAGCGGTAGCGCCAGCGACGAGGCGAAGCCGCGCGCAATGGCGGCCTGGCGCCACTTGGCGAAGCGCGGATCGGTGGCGAGGTCGCGTGCAATCGCCGGCCGCTGTTCGCGGATCGCGGTTCCGGTGGGACCGCGCCCGTATTCGTCATCGGCCCACGACACGCGCAGGGAATCGACGTAGCCGGCCTCGGCACCGGCCGCGGCGACCGCCTGCACGCTGCGCGCAGCGTCATCCACAGCCATGCCCACCCAGGCCAGTTGATACTCACCAAAATCGATCAGTATCCGGCAGACCTCGTAAAGCAGCGCGCCTTCCTCGGTGGCATGCATCAGCGCCTGACTGCATTCGCTGCGCGTGCGCAACGCACGCAGTGCCCGCCGCAATGCCCGCTCGCTGCGCTTGCGATCGCTGATGTCCTGCATCGCGGAAACGGAGAACGGCGCAGCGCCGCCGGGCTCGCGCGGCAGCGAGACCGTCAGTGCCACCCAGATCACGTTGCCGTCCTTGCGCAAGTAGCGCTTCTCGAGCGTGAAATCCGGCAACTCCCCAGCGAACAGCCGCCGCGTCTGCGCCAGGTCAGCCGATAGGTCATCGGGGTGCGTGATCTGCTGGAAGGTCCTGGCCAACAGTTCTTCACGCGTATAGCCGACGATCTCGCACAGCTTGTCGTTGACCCGCAGGAACCGCCCGTCCGGCGCCACCAGCGCCATGCCGACGCCGGCCTGCTCGAAGACCGCGTCGAACAGCCGATCGCTGTCGCGCATCGCGGCATCGCGCGGTGGCTTCGCCCCGTCGCTCATCGAAGGCGCCATGGTGGTGGCAGACCGGCTCGCCAGCCGAAATTCGAAGCAAGGGCTGAATGCATTGGCGCAATGGTAGCGAGCCGCGCCGGCCGCTTGCCAGGTCAGCTGCGGCTGCCGAGTCCGAGGTAGCTGTCGATCACCCGCTTGTCGCCGGCCAGTTCGCGCGCCGGGCCCTCAAGGGCGATCTCGCCGGTTTCCAGCACGTAGGCGAAATCGGCGATGTGCAGCGCCGCGCGGGCGTTCTGCTCGACCAGCAGGATCGAGGCGCCGCGCCGCTTCAGCTCTTCAATGATGTGGAAGATCTCGCGCACGATCTTTGGAGCCAGGCCCAGCGATGGCTCATCGAGCATCAGCAGCTTCGGTCGCGCCATCAGCGCGCGGCCGATGGCCAGCATCTGCCGCTCGCCGCCCGAGAGCGTGCCGGCCAGTTGCTCCCGCCGTTCCTGCAAACGTGGAAACAGCGCGAAGACTTCGGCCATCGTCTGCGCCTGGTCGCGCTGGCCGTGACGGTAGCGCTGGAAAGCGCCGAGCAGCAGGTTGTCCCCGACGCTCATCTCGCCGAACAGCTCGCGTTTTTCGGGCACCAAGGTCATGCCGCCGGCCACCAGCCGCTCGATCGGGCAACCGATGCAGTCAAGCCCGTCAAAGCGGATCTCGCCGCGCGCGCCGCCATTGGCCGGCAGTGCACCCATGATCGCCGCCAGCAGCGTCGTCTTGCCGGCGCCGTTCGGGCCAATGACCGTGACAATCTGTCCGGCGCCGACCTGCACGTTGGCGTTCGACAGCGCCGCCACCTTGCCGTAGGTCACCGACAGATCGCGCACGCGCAGCAGCGGCGTAATGCTCATTCAATGCCCCCGAGATAGGCCTCGAGCACTTTCGGGTCGCGCTGAACTTCTTCGGGCAGGCCCTCGGCGATCTTCTGGCCGAAGTCCATCACCGTGACGCGATCGACCAGTCCCATGACGAAATCCACATCGTGCTCGACCAGCAGCACCGACAGGCCCTCGGCGCGCAGTTTGCGCAGTAACTCAGCCAGTGCGCGTTTTTCAAGGTAACGCAGTCCGGCGGCCGGCTCGTCGAGCAGCAGCAGGCACGGATCGGCACACAGCGCGCGGGCAATCTCGAGGATGCGCTGCTTGCCCAGCGGCAGCGAGCCGGCGGCATCGAACATGTGGTCGGCAAGTCCGACCCGCTCGATCTGCCGCGCCGCCTCGGCCAGCACCCGTGCTTCCTGCCGGCGGTCGAGCCGCCAGGCCCCGGTGATCACGCCCTTGAACAGTCCCGGATATTCGCGCCGGTGGGCCCCGATCGCTACGTTGTCGAGCACGCTCATCGTCGGCAGCAGCTTCACGTGCTGGAAAGTGCGACTGATGCCCAGCCGCGAGATCTCGCGCGAGCGATGGCCGGCGATTGGTTTGCCGCGGAAGCGGATGTCCCCCGCAGTCGGATCGAGCACGCCAGAAACCAGGTTGAACACGGTGCTCTTGCCAGCGCCATTCGGGCCGATCAGCGCGGCGATCTCGCCGGCCTTCACCGTCAAGTCCATCTCGGAGACCGCCACCAGACCGCCGAAGCGCTTGGTCGCGCCGCTGACTTCGAGCAGCGTTTCGCCCGCCGCGGGCAGCCTGCGCCGCGCCAGCGGCGGCACGCCGGGGTCGATACGGCGCGGCCGCTGGCGCAGCGGCACCCAGCGCGTGAGCACCGGCCACAGGCCGTCGCGGGCCCGCTGCAGCACGATGATCATCACGATGCCGAAGACGATGACCTCGTAATTGCCGGCCTGGCCGATCAGTTTGGTGAGGATGTCCTGCAACCACTGCTTCGACACCGTGATCACGGTGGCACCGAGCAGCGCACCCCAGACATAGCCGGCGCCGCCGACCACCGCCATGAACAGGTACTCGATGCCCTGGGCCAGCGAGAACGGTGTCGGATTGAGAAAGCGCTGCATGTGCGCGTACAGCCAGCCCGAGGCGCTGGCCATCTGCGCTGCGAGCACGAAGATGACCATTCTCGAGATGGCCGTGTTCACGCCCATCGATTCGGCCATCACCATGCCGCCCTTCAGCGCGCGGATCGCCCGGCCCTCGCGCGAATCGAGCAGGTTCTGGATGGTGACGATGCCGGCGAGCAGGAACAGGTAGATCAGATAGAAGATGCCGCGCGCGGAATCGACCTCGGTGCCGAACACGCTGATCGGCGGTACGCCGCGCAGCCCGGTGAAGCCGCCGAGAAACTCCATGTTGCCGAACAGGAAGTACAGGCTGATGCCCCAGGCGATCGTGCCCAGCGGCAGAAAGTGCCCGGACAGCCGCAGTGTCAGCATGCCGAGCACGACCGCAAAGCCAAGCGTCAGCAGCAGGCCGAGGGCCAGCGACAGCCAGGCCGAGGCGCCAATCCACGCCAGCCACCACGGCAGCTCGGTGGCGGTGGTCAGCACTGCCGTCGCATAGGCGCCGAGCCCGACGAACGCGGCCTGCCCGAATGAGGTCAGCCCGCCGACACCGGTCAGCAGCACCAGCCCAAGTGCGACCAGCGCATACAGGCCGATGTAGTTGGCCAGCGTGACCGTGAACTCGGAAGCGAAGACCGGCAGCAGCCCGAGGGCGACGACGAAGGCCAGCAGCAAAGTGTTCGGACTCACTGCGGAGAATCCTCGCGCGGTGCGGGCGAGCAATCGCCTCTCAGGCGGCCAGACGGGCTCATCTGGCGGCCTCGGCGCTGCGCGTGAACGAATCGCTCATGCAACGGCCCGGCCCGCTCATGCACGCCGCCGGCCGCGGGTCGAACGGTCGTCGCTCATTCGTCTTCCTCGACGTGATGGGCGCGCAGCGAGCGCCACAGCAGCACCGGGATGATCAGGGTGAAGACGATCACCTCCTTGTAGGCGCTGGCCCAGAACGACGAGTACGACTCGAGCAGGCCGACCAGCACCGCGCCGACGGCAGCCACCGGATAGCTGGCCAGCCCGCCGATGATCGCGCCGACGAAGCCCTTCAGGCCGATCAGGAAGCCGGTGTCGTAGTACACGGTCGTGATGGGCGCGATCAGCACACCCGAAAAAGCGCCGATCAACGCGCACATCATGAAGGTCAGTTTGCCGGCCAGTGCGGTCGGGATGCCCATCAGCCGTGCGCCCTGGCGATTGACCGCGGTGGCACGCAGCGCCTTGCCATACAGCGTGCGCTCGAACAGCAGGTACAGCACGACGATCAGCAGCGCCGAGCAGCCGATCACCCACAGCGTCTGGCTGGCGACCAGCATGCCGCCGAGTTCGAAGCGGCCGTCGGTGAACGGCGGCGTGCGCGAACCTTCAGCGCCGAAGGCGACCAGCCCGAGCCCGACCAGCGTCACATGCACGGCCACGGCGACGATCAGCAGAACCAGCACCGAGGCTTCGGCCAGCGGCTGGAAGGCCAGCCGGTAGATCATCGGCCCGAGCGGTACGACCACGGCCAGCGTCAGCACGATCTGCAGTGGCATCGGCAGGCTGGCCACTGGCGTCGCCTTGAGCAATGCCCACAGGCCGAGCGGCAGCCCCAGGTTCCAGCCGGCGATGGGCACCAGCCGCCGCCAGGCGCGCGCGCGGACAGCGTCGAAGCCCTCGACCAGCGCCACCAGCACACCGGCAATCAGCAGCAGCCATAGCGTGCCAGGCAGCCGGCCGGCCTGCAGCGCGACCAGCGTCAGCGCACCATAGGCGACGAATTCGCCTTGCGGAATGAAGATGACCCGCGTGACAGCGAAGGCCAGCACAAGGGCCAGCGCCAGCAGCGCATAGATCGCACCGTTGGTGACGCCGTCCTGACCGAGGATCAGGGCGATCTGGAAGTCCATCGACTATCCGTGAGCCGGTGACCACTGCTCCATGATCGACCGGGCACGACCGATCATGGAGTCACGATCACCGATCACGTTTATTTCGACATCTTCCAGTCGCCGTTGACGATCTGCACCATCACCGCCGCGCGCTGGTCCAGACCGAGGTGGTCGGTCGTGCTCATGTTGAAGATACCGTGCGCGCCGGCGACGTTCTTCACGCCTTCGAGCGCATCGCGCAGCGCAGTGCGAAACTGCTTGGTGCCGGGCTGCGCGCTCTTCAGCGCCACCGGAATGGCCGCCTGCAGCAGGATGCCGGCATCCCACGCATGGGCGCCGAACGTCGAGACGCTGTCTTTTCCGTGCGCCTTCTCATAGGCCTGGACGTAGGCCGTCGCCGTCTTCTTCACCGGATGATCGGCGGGCAGCTGGTCAGCCACCAGTACCGGGCCGGCCGGCAGCCACGTGCCCTCGCAGTCCTTGCCGCACACACGCAGGAAGTCGCGATTGGCCACGCCGTGCGTCTGGTAGATCACACCGCCGTAGCCGCGTTCCTTCAGCGTCTTTTGCGGCAGCGCCGCCGGCGTGCCGGAAGCGGCGATCAACACGGCGTCGGGCCGCGCCGAGACGAGCTTCAGCACCTGCCCGGTGACCGAGGTGTCGGTGCGCTGGTAGCGCTCGTTGGCGATGATCTTCAGGCCACGTGCCTCGGCGATCGACGAGAACACGTTCCACCAGCCTTCGCCGTAGGCATCGGCGAAACCGATGAAGCCGACCGACTTGTAGCCTTTGCTCAGCATGTGGCCGACGATGACCACCGCCATCTGCTGGTCGTTCTGCGGCGTCTTGAACACCCAGCGCCGCTTGGCGTCGACCGGCTCGACGATGCGGCTCGAAGCGGCCATCGCGATCATCGGCGTCTCCGTCTCAGCCGCGACATCGATCATCGCCAGCGAATTGGGCGTGATCGTCGAGCCAACCACCACGTCGACGTTATCTTCGGTGATCAGCTTGCGCGTGTTCTTCACCGCGGTGGTCGTGTCGGAGGCATCGTCGAGCACGATGTACTGCACCTTGCGCCCGCCCATCGTCTGCGGCATCAGCGCGAAGGTGTTGCGCTCGGGGATGCCGAGCGAGGCAGCCGGGCCGGTGGCCGATACGGTCACGCCGATCTTGATGTCCTGCGCCGCGACCTGCGCGGCGGCGAGCGCCAGCGCCGGTGCAGCGAGCGTTGCCAGCAATTTCAGTTGCAGTTTCATGGGTCTCCTCCTCTCGTTGAGGTTGTCGGAATTTGGAGTTCAGGTCCAGGGCGCCGACTTCACCCTGCAGCCTGTGATTCGAACTTCATCAAAACAGAGAACAACCGCAAAAACCTTGCGCTATCAGAAGAAAATCAGATCCGCTCGACAAGCAGGGCAATCCCTTGGCCGACACCGATGCACATGGTGGCCAACCCGTAGCGTCCGCCCGTAGCCTGCAGCTGGCGCACCAGCGTCAGCGCCAGCCGCGCGCCGGAGGCGCCCAGTGGATGGCCGATGGCGATCGCACCGCCGTTCGGATTGACCTGCGCTGCGTCATCGGGCAGGCCGAGCCTGCGCGTCACCGCCAGCGCCTGCGCGGCGAAGGCCTCGTTCAGCTCGATGACGTCGATCTGGCCGATCGCCAGGCCGTGCCGCGCCAGCAGCTTTTCCGTCGCCGGGGCCGGGCCGATGCCCATGATGCGCGGCGGCACGCCGGCCACCGCCATGCCGAGCACACGGGCGCGCGGGGTCAGGCCGTGTTTGGCGATACCGCGCTCGCCGGCCAGCAGCAGCGCCACCGCACCATCGTTGACGCCCGAGGCATTGCCGGGGGTGACCGTGCCATCGGGCCTGACCACGCCCTTGAGCTTGCCGAGCGATTCGAGCGAGGTCTCGCGCGGGTGTTCGTCCTCGGTCACCACCGTATCACCCTTGCGGCCGGGAATCGTCACCGGTGTGAGTTCATCCGAGTAGAAGCCGCGAGCCTTGGCCGCCGCATAGCGTGACTGCGAGCGCAGCGCGAACGCGTCCTGGTCGGCACGGCTGATCTTGAACTCGGCGGCGACGTTCTCGGCGGTCTCCGGCATCGAATCGATGCCGTGCTTGGCTTTCATCGCCGCGTTGACGAACCGCCAGCCGATCGTCGTGTCGAACACCGCGTTGCTGCGCGAGAAGGCGGCCTCTGCCTTCGGCATCACGAACGGCGCCCGGCTCATGCTCTCAACGCCGCCGGCGATCATCAGCTCGGCTTCGCCGGCGGCGATCGCCCGCGTGGCCGTGCCCACCGCGTCCAGACTCGAGCCGCACAGTCGGTTGATCGTCGCGCCGGCCACCTCGGTCGGCAGCCCGGCGAGCAGCGCCGCCATCCGCGCCACGTTGCGGTTGTCTTCGCCGGCCTGATTGGCACAGCCGTAAAGCACGTCGTCGACCGCTGCCCAGTCGACCTTCGGGCAACGCGCCATCAGCGCGCGCAAGGGGATCGCGCCCAGATCGTCGGTACGCACGGCGGACAGCAGCCCGCCGTAGCGGCCGATCGGCGTGCGGATGCCGTCGCAGAGGTAAGCAGGGTGGATCTTGTCGGCCATCGTTCTTTCCTCAAGCTGCCTGGCGCAGTGGCCGGCCGGTCGCTTTGGTTGCGCGGCGAGTTGCCGCGTTCCTGCCTGCCGCAACGACTGGCTGCGGCTGCACCGACACGACGCCGCGCAGAAACAGGTCAGCAACCACCGGCGCCATGTCGGCGTAGCGCACCGGGCCGGCGTCCTTCAGCCAGGTGAAGGTCCAGTTGATCATGCCGAACAGCGTCATCGTCACCGGTTTGAGCAGGCTGCTCGCTTCGAGTTGCGGCGCCACCGCCACAATTGCATCGGCGTAGGCCTGGACCACGCGTCGCTGCTTGGCGTTGACGCGATTGCGATGCGGGGTGTTCAGGTACTTCACGTCCTGCACCAGCACCCGGTGGTACTGCGCCGAATGTTCGTACGCCGCCATGAAGCGCTCGATCAGCCGGCGCAGGCGCAACGCGGGTGCGAGCGCCTCGGCATCCACGTCGGCGACGATCGTCAGCAGGCTGTCGAGGTAGCGATCAGCAATATCGAACAGCAGCTGTTCCTTGTCGCGGTAGTAGTGGTACAGCAGCGCCTTCGAGATGCCGCAGGCGCGCGCCAGCTCGGCGATCGGCGTGACCGGATAGCCGTGCTGCGCGAACAGCCGCGCCGCCGAAGCGCGGATCGCATCGCGCTGCTGCTCGAAGGTGGCCGATCGGGTGCGACTCATGGTCCGGGCAGCGCGGATGTACGCATCGCCTCGCGATGCACGAGCATCCGCACTGGAAAGGCAATTGGCGCGCGCCGCTTGAGGCGGCTCGGCGCTGCGCGCGACGACATGGGCGACGAAAAAGCGAGGGGCATCATCGATCGTCGAACGAAATCTGCACGCGCTCGGTCAAGGGGTAGGACTGACAGGTCAGCACGAAGCCGGCGTCAACCTCGTGCGGCTCGAGCGCGTAGTTCTTGGCCATCTTTACTTCGCCTTCGATCAGCTTGGCGCGGCAGGTGCTGCACATGCCGCCCTTGCATGAAAACGGCAGGTCGATGCCGGCGGCGCGGCCGGCCTCGAGGATCGAATGCTGGCCGCGATGGAAATCGATCTCGCGCCGCACGCCATCGACGATGAGCGTGATGTGCGCCTCGGCGGCCTCGGCATCGTCGACCGGTGCCGCCGCAGCTCCCGGCACGCCGAAGCGCTCGACGTGCACGTGCTCGCGGCGCACGCCGGCGGCGAGCAAGGCGCCTTCGACTTCGTCGATCATTGTCGCCGGCCCGCACACGAACGCTTCGTCGATGCCGGCGGCCGGGATCAGCGCCTCGAGAAAGGCGCGCACCTTGGCCGCGTCGATGCGGCCGTTGAACAGTTCGACCTCCTGCGCTTCGCGCGAAAAGACATTGAACAGCGTGAAGCGCGCCAGATACCGATCCTTCAGATTCCACAGCGCCTCGTTGAACAGCACGCTCGATGCCCGCCGGTTGCCGTAGACCAGCGTGAAGCGCGAGCGCGGTTCGCGCGCCAGCGTCGTGCGCACGAGCGACAGCACCGGCGTGATGCCGCTGCCGGCGGCAAAGGCCACGTAATGCCTGGCCTGCCCCGGATCGAGCGGCGTGAAGAAGCGGCCTTCGGGTGTCATCACGTCGATCGCATCGCCCGCTTTCAGTGACTCGTTGGCCCAGACGGAAAAGTGGCCGCCGGGCACCTTCTTGATCGCCACCCGCAGTTCGTCGTCGTCGACCCCGGAGCAGATCGAATACGAGCGGCGCGTCTCCTCGCCGCCCAGCTCCGTGCGCAGGTTCAGGTGCTGCCCTTGTACGAAGCGGTATTCCGGCGCCAGTTCGGCCGGCACCTCGAAGGCGAGACTGACGCACTCCGGCGTCTCGCGGCGGACTTCGGCAATGCGCAGGCGGTGGAACTTCGGTGTCATGCCGGTCAGAGCGGCTTGAAGTATTCAAAGGGTTCGCGGCAATCGCGGCAGCGATACAGCGCCTTGCAGGCCGTGGCGCCGAAGGCCGACAGCCGCTCGGTATTGCGGCTGCCGCATAGCGGGCAGTCCACCCGCAGCACGAATGCCAGCG
>JBFINI010000078.1:0-10644 GCA_041611275.1 Burkholderiaceae bacterium | reverse complement strand
CGGCATGATCGACTGCTTCACATGCTCCCAGAACCAGCGCCAGCCGGACGCGTCGATGTCGGCACGGTAGACGAACGGCAGCCAGTCCAGGTAGATGCTGAAGACGAGGATGAACAACAGGCCGGTGAAGAAGGTCGGCAGCGAGAAGCCGATGAAGGCGAGCGTGTTGGCGATCTGGTCGAACAGCGAATACGGCCGCGTGGCGGCAAACACGCCGACCGGCAGCGCGATCAGCAGGGCCAGCAGCTGCGAGGAGCCGATGATCACCAGCGTGACCGGCAGCCGGCCCAGGATCAACTGGTCGACATCGACCCGGCTGACGAACGAGAAGCCCCAGTCGCCGTTAGCCATTGCCGCCAGCCAGCGGAAGTAGCGCACCAGCACCGGATCATCGAGGCCGAACTTGGTGCGCAGCATCTGCCGCACTTCGGCCGGAACGTTCGGATTGGTCGCCAGTTCCTCGAACGGATCGCCGGGGGCGAGCGCCAGCACCGTGAACAGCACGGCGCTGATGCCGAGCAGGCTCGGCAGCGCGATCAACAACCGCCTGAGGATGTACTGGCTCAACTGAAACGCTTATCGATAAGCGACGAAACAACCGATGTCGCTCGCCTGCCTGTCGTTGCCGCGGACGCTGGAACCCAGCAACGGCAACGAAAGGAAACTGGGTCCCCGCTTGCGCGGGGACGACGGAGCCGGCACTGGCATCTCCTCGATCGAGTACAGCGCCTAGGCTTCGCGATACCAGTCCTTCAGGTTCCAGAAGTCGTTGTCCCAGCCCGACAGCGGCGCGTACAGCTTGCTCGATAGCGCCGCCACGCGCGGCCGGTAGACGAGCGGGATTACGACGTGGTTATTGCAGACGAGATCGTTCATGCGGATGAACAGCGCCGCCCGCTTGACCGGGTCGAGTTCGGACTGCGCCGCCTTGTACGCGGCGTCGTAGTCAGCATTGGCCCAGCGCACGATGTTGCGGCCCTGCCATTTGTTCTCCTTCGAAGACATTTCCCACGACACGTACTGGTTCATGAACAGTTCCGGATCGGGCTGCGTCATCGTCGTCGTGTACATCTCGATGTCGCAGAAGAACTTGGTGTAGGTGTCCGGGTTGGCCACGTCGGAGGAGAAGAACACCGAGGCGGTGATTGACTTCAGTTCCAGGTCGATGCCGGCGCGCTGGCAGGCCTGCTTGACCACCGCCTGCGTCTTCTGCCGCGGCGCGTTGATCGAGGTCTGGTAGACGAATTTCAGCTTCTTGCCGTCCTTGGCGCGAATGCCGTCGGAACCCTTCTTCCAGCCGGCCGCCTCGAGCACCGCACTGGCCTTGTCGACGTTGAACTCCCACTTGGTGTTCTTCGAGGCGAAACGCGGCGGGCTATTGAGGAAGTTGCCGGTGGCCACGCCGGTGCGGCCGTAGATGTGGACCAGCACCGACAGGCGGTCGACCAGCATGGCCAGCGCCTGCCGCACCGCCGGGTCGGTCAGTACCGGATGACGGCTCTTCGGGTGCGCCCGTTCGCCTTCCATCTCGTTCCATGGATCGGCGTAGTTCATCAGGATGAATTCGATGTTGCCGCCCGGGGTGACCTCGGCCTTGCCCTTGCCGCCGGCTTCGAGCTTCTTCAGGATCTCGTCCTCGACCTGCATGTTCCACGCGTAGTCGAACTCGCCGGTCTGGATCACCGCCCGCGCCGCCGAGACCGCATCGCCGCCGCCCTTCATCTCGATGGTGTCGAAGTACGGCCGGTTGGCGAAGTGGTAGCTGTTGTTGATTTCGCCGCGCACCATGTCGCCCGGCTTGAAGTCGACGAACTTGTACGGCCCGGTGCCGACCGGCTTGAGATTCGCCGGCGCATCGCGCGACTTGCCGCCGATGTAGGGGCCGAACAGGTGCTTCGGGATCAGCATGCCGCGCGTGCCGACAAAGGCGTCGGCCCAGAACGGTGTCGGCTTCTGGAATTCGACGCGCACGGTGTGCGAGTCGACCTTGACCACGTTCACGTCCTTGTAGCTGCCGACGGTGACCGCCGCCGTCTCGGGATGCTTGGCGTACTCCCAGTTGAACACGCAGTCGTCGGCGGAAAACGGCGCGCCGTCGTGCCAGGTCACGCCCTTCTTCAGTTTCCAGGTGACCGACTTGCCGTCCTTGGCCAGTCCGCCATTGGCGATCGACGGGATCTCGGCGGCGAGCATCGGCACCAGGTTGCCGTCAGGGTCCCAGGCCGCCAGCGGCTCGTAGAAGATCCGCGAGCCTTCCTGGTCCTTGGTGCCGGTGGCGAAATGCGGATTGAGCAGTGTGGCGCCCTGCCACCACAGCACCTTCAGCGCGCCGCCGCCGCCGCGCTTGGTCGCCTTGTAGCCGCTCGGCGCTTGCGCCTGCGCGATCCCCGAATACGCCAGCATCTGGCTGGCCAGCGGCGCGGTCAGGCCGAGCGCCATCATCCGCTGCACGAACGATCGGCGCGACAGCCGGCCGCCGCGAACGTCCTCGATCAGGTTGCGCAATTCGTGCTCTTTCATGATTCGTCTCCTCGCGCCCGGATCCGGGCAGAAACTATCGGACTACCTGTGTGATGCACGCGGTCGGACCGATGCCGGCCGGCAATCGGTTCTTCTGCTGGCCGTAGCACCCCGAGGCGCGAAAGTACGCGTGCGCCGCGAGCCGCGCAAGAAAAAAACATGCTCGGGAACACTACGGACCGATACGCCGCAAGGCCGCTTCGCGCTGCACTGCAATGCGCTGCCCGGCACTGCGGCCGGGCCCGTTCACCGACCGTCAGCGATCGTGACCCTGCAGCGTCATGGCTTCTTGCCCGAACGCAAGGCGGCAGGACAGGCAGCGCTCAAGATTTGTTTGCAGTCAGAATGCCGACAGGATTCGGCGGCAGGCGCGAACGATGGGGATCATTGCTGATCGGCGGTGCTTTTGGCGCGATGCCGATCGCAAACCGAATGTTGAACTGCACCGACGTTGTCGATGACGTTACCAATCCGTGCGTGCGCAACTACTCCGCTTGCCGCAGGCGAACGGCAGCGCATTTCCGAACGGGCACGCCGAATGATCGCCGGCGACCCGGCCATCAGCGCGACTGTCGATTTCGCTGGCGGTGTCCTGCCCGGCATCGCGCCGGGGGCAGGTCTGTTCTACGAAGATCACTCAACAGTGGGTCTGGCCGTCGCCGGCGAGGAGGTGCGCTACGAGTACCGCATGCGGGCGCTCGCGGGCACGGGCGACATGCTGTTGCTGGCCGCCGATCCGCACCCCGCGTTCGATGCCTACTGCAGCGAGGCGGTCGGCATCGGCGCGCCGCAGGTCGTGCAGGTGCCTCCGGCAGCGGTGCGCCGACCGGTGGCGCTGGCCAGGCGCTGCCAGGACGACGCGAAGTTCTTCGCCCAAATCGCCGCTTTCGCGCACAACGCTGGCAGCGTCACGCTGCACCCTTATGCCTGCTCCGGCCATGACTGGCTGCTCGGCTCAGCGCTCACGCTCGCTGCGCGCGTGCCCGTACGCGTCGCCGGACCACCGCCCGGCGTTGCCCGTCGCGTCAACGACAAAGGTTGGTTTGCCGAGCATGTGCGCTGGCTGCTCGGCCGCCATTCGGTACCGCCGTCGAACATCGTGCTCAGCCCGGCTGCGCTCGCCGGCCGCATCGCGCTATTGGCGCGTCGGTATCCCCGGGTCGTCATCAAGGTGCCGGACAGCGCCGGCGGCAAAGGCAACCTCGTGCTCGATTCCAGCGAGTTGAACGGCCTGTCGGTGACTGAACTGAATCGCCGGTTGCGCCGAATGCTCGTCGCGCTCGGTTGGCGTGGCCTTTTTCCGCTGGTCGCCGGCGTATGGGAAAGCCCGATCGTCGCCAGTCCGTCGGCGCAGCTCTGGCTTCCCGAACGGGACCATGGGCCGCCAGTTCTGGAAGGGCTGTTCGTGCAGACACTCACTGGTTCCGAAGGCGAATTCATCGGTGCCGAACCCAGCCGCCTGGCCGCCAGCGTCGAGCAGCAGATGGCCGAAGAAGCGCTCAAGATCGGTACGTTCTTTCAGGCGCTCGGCTACTTCGGCCGCTGCAGCCTCGACGCGGTGCTCGTCGGCGAGGAGTCCGAACATGCCGAACTGCACTGGATCGAATGCAACGGCCGATGGGGCGGCGTCTCGATTCCGCTCACGCTGGTCAACCGTCTGGCAGGAGCTGCGACCGCACCGAAGTTCGTCATCGTCCAGCAGGTGGGCCCCGATCTGCCCGCCTGCGCATTCGAAGCCGCGCTGAAACAGATCGGGCCACGCCTTTATCACCACGCAAGGCATCCCGAGGGCATCGTTTTCATGTCGCCGCGATTGCTGGAAAGCGGCAACGGCATGCACTTCGTATCGATCGCCGATACGCTCGAAGCCGCGCGCCAGCACGCGGACGCCGCGCGTCGCACATTGGCCGATCGAGGCTGACGCCGACCCGGTACGAACGGTTGCCTGCCCGTTGCTTGACCGGCCGCGGTCACGACGGCCGCTGCACTGCAAATCAAAGCGCGCCAATCGCCAGCAGCGCCTGTCGCACGTCGTCGACGCCTTCGGCCGACAGCAGCGCCTGCGGCGTCAGTGGCGCGCCGACCGCGTAGCCCTGCAGTTCGAGCCCACCCTTGATGCAGGCGGCGAGGTTGTACTTGGCGAAGGCCTGGTTAAGCGCCCACAGTGGCCGCTGGCGTTGCATGGCGGCGTCCCAGTCGCCGCACCGGCACAGCTCGTAAAGCGCGACGCTCTGCGTCGGCGCCACACAGGCCGGACCGGCCATCCAGCCGACCCCGCCGAGCAGCATCACACAGGCTGGAACGTGCGATGAGGCGGCGAATACCTGCATCCGCCCTTCGACACGGTTGATGATCGACAGCAGCCGACCCGTATTGACCGAGGCGTCCTTGATGTAACGGATGTTCGGCACCCGGCTCAACCGCTCGATCACCGGCAGGCTGAGATCCGAGCGCTGGAAACTTGGATTCGTGTACAGCACTACCGGCACGGCTACCGCCTCGCCGATCGCACTGAAATACGTGTACACGCCGTCGTCGGCGATTGGAAAGTAGGCTTCGAGGATCGCCAAAATGCCGTCGCATCCGAGTTGCTCCCACTCGCGCGCCTGCGACACTGCATCTGCCGTGGTGGTCGAAGCGACGCCAGCAATCACCGGCACGCGTCCGGCCGCGGCCTCGACCACGACCTCGACCACGCGCCGCCGCTGCGCGCGGTTCAAGTAGGCGAACTCGCCGGTGGAACCCAGCGGCGCGAGACCGTGCACACGCGCCTTGATCAGATCGTCACACAAGCGGGCCAGGACATCGGCCTTCACCCCGCCGTCGTCATCGAGCGGCGAAACCAGGTACGGAAAGACACCGTGAAATGGCCTGTCAGTCATCGAGTCTCCTTCCTGATCCTATTACGCGGCTCGCGACAAGTCAGGTCCTTTCATTTGCCTGCGCGCACCGCTCTCTCCAGTTGTGCAGGCACTCTTCATCGACGACGACCGGTGGCGTTCGAATTCATACGCAGCCTTCGTTCACGATACGCGTCCTGCAAGAGTGTTGCCCGACTCGCATCTTGAGGCCGAGCAAGTCAGACCCGCCCGTCGAACGCCAGTCGGCTTGAGCAAGCATTGGTGCATATCCGGCACCCGTTGCTCGGCTACGCCAGCAGAGGGCATGCGCTAAGCGACTAGATTCCGCCCGGCGCAGGAGCAGCCGACCCACTGGCCTGCGGCAGTGGCGCCTGCGGACCGCTTGGCGCCGCTTATTCTGCTCACCCGCCAATTGCGACGTCGGCGCGGTGGCGCCGCGCCGCTTGGCGTGACGGTCGAGCTTTAACCAGCATGCTCCGAAAGTATCGAGGTAGGCGCAGGTGACCGGCACCACATCCGGTGTTCGCAAAGTGCAGATGGTCAGCGCCAACGTAGGTACGCGCCGTGGCGAAGCTCGGATTGGCGATATCGTCGATCACCAGGCGATTGGCGTGCGACAAGACGCAGATGCCGCCGAGGAGTGACGAAGCGCCATCTCCGTAAACACACCCTGCCAAGCACACTTCTTGCTCAGCGCGCCAATTTAGTTCTCTAGCTTGGCTACCGCGGCACCACGGGCAGCAACGCAACGCTGGCAACGGCTCGCAGCCCGAAAAGGCCAGGCTTCCGCGCGGCGGATATGTTGTCACTAGATCGACCGGCTAAAGTGCCACTATCGCCGGCATTAACGGCCTGGCGGAACAGGAAGACCGTGACGACCACCATCGCCGTGCCGCTGTGGTTGGTGGCGCTGGCCGCTGCGCTGGCGCTGCTGGCGCTGCTCGACCGATTGTTGCTGCCGAGCGTGCGCTGGATGATCCGCAGCCGCGCCAACAAGGTGCTCGACGAGGTCGGGCAGCGGCTGCGTATCCAGGTCAGGCCGTTTCAGCGGACCAGCCGCCGGGCGCTGATCGACCGGCTGGTTTTTGACGACAAGGTGCAGCAGGCGGCGATAACGTTCGCGGCTGAAAAAGACATGCCGCGCGAAGTGGCGCAGCAGATCGTCGAGCGCTACGCGCGCGAGATCGTGCCGGCCTTCAACGCCTACTTCTACTTCCGCGTCGGTTACTGGCTGGCGAAGCGGGTGAGCCGCCTACTTTATCGCGTTCGCATCGGCTACTCCGACGAAAGCGGTCTGGCCGTGGTACCGGCCAGCGCCACGGTGGTGTTCGTGATGAACCACCGCAGCAACATGGACTACATTCTGGCCGCCTACCTGGCGGCCGAGAAGGCGGCGCTGTCATATGCAGTGGGTGAATGGGCACGCATCTGGCCACTGCAGCAGCTAATCCGCGCCATGGGCGCGTACTTCGTGCGCCGCGGCTCGGGTGATGAGTTGTATCGCCGTGTGCTAGAGCGCTACATCGCCATGGCCACCGAAGCGGGTGTGACGCAGGCCGTGTATCCCGAGGGCGGACTGACACGCGACGGACGGCTGCGGGCGCCGAAATTCGGCGTGCTCGACTACATGCTGCGCGGTTTCTCGCTCGACGGCGAACGTGACCTCGTGTTCATACCACTCGGCTTGAACTACGACCGCGTCCTGGAAGACCGCACGCAGGTACGCGTCGCCTCCGAAGCAATAAAGGCCGGCGCTCTCGCTGCGGCCATCAACACGATTCGTTTCGTCGGCTCACAACTGTGGCTGGCGTTGCGCAGCCGGTGGTACCGATTCGGCTACGCCTGCGTGAACTTCGGCACCCCGGTGTCGATCAAGGCTTACTGCGCCCAGCACGGGATCGACTTTCGACAATTGCCCCGGGAAGACCGCATACGCGAGGTCAGCGCGCTCGGCCGCCACCTGATGAGCGAAGTTGGGCGGCTGATTCCCGTGCTGCCAGTGCCGCTCGTCGCTCGCGTGCTGCTCGCCGCTGGCAAGGCGTCACTAAGCGAACTGGAGATCAAATCGCGTATCAGCGTCGAGGTCGACGCGTTACGCGCAGGCGGCGCACATGTGTACCTGCCGCGCGGCGACTGGGACTATGCCGTCAGCGCCGGGCTGCGCATGCTGACGCTGCGTCGACTGGTCACCGAGGTCGACGGCCTTTATTACATTGAAGCGGCTGAGCAGCCGTTGCTCGCCTACTACGCGCGTTCGATCGAGCACCTGTAGCGCTGCCGCAGGGGTTATGGTGCCGCTGCTGCTGGTGGAACATTGTGCGGCCTAACTGCTGCGGGTGGCGGGGCTCAGATATCGGCCTCGACCTCATTGCCGTGTTCTTCGATCCAGGCGCGGCGGGCTGCCGCCTCGCCGCGGCCCATCAGCATCGTCATCGTTCCGATGGTCTCGGCAGCGGCCTGCTCGCCGAGCGATACCGGCAACAGTCGCCGGGTGTCCGGGCTTAGCGTTGTTTCCCACAATTGCTCGGCGCTCATCTCGCCCAGTCCCTTGAAGCGAGCGATGCTCCAGCTTCCCCGGCGCACACCCTCGTCGGCAAGCTTTTCCAGCGTCGCGTCGAGTTCCGCCTCGTCGAGGCAATACAACCGCCGCGCCGGCCGCTTGCCGGCGGCGGACACGTCGACGCGAAAAAGCGGCGGCCGCGCGACAAAGACATGACCGCGCTCGATCAGCCTCGGAAAGTGGCGGAAGAACAGCGTCAACAGCAACACCTGAATATGCGAGCCGTCGACATCGGCATCGGCGAGCACGCAGATCCGGCCGTAGCGAAGGCCCGACAGGTCCGGTTCGTCGGCTGCGCCGTGCGGATCGACGCCGATGGCCACGGCGATGTCGTGCACCTCGGCATTGGCGAACAGGCGGTCGCGCTCGACTTCCCAAGTATTGAGCACCTTGCCGCGCAGCGGCAGCACCGCTTGGAACTCCTTGTCGCGGCCCATCTTGGCCGAGCCGCCGGCCGAATCGCCCTCGACGAGGAACAGCTCGTTGCGCGTGATGTCGGTCGATTCGCAGTCGGTGAGCTTGCCCGGCAGCACGGCCACCGCCGAGCCTTTCTTCTTCTCCACCTTCTGCGCGGCACGGGCCCGCGCCTGTGCCTGCCGGATCACCAGGTCGGCCAGCTTGCGCCCGTGCTCGGGGTGCGTGTTCAGCCAGAACTCGAGCTGCGGCCTGACGAAACTCACCACCAGCCGCAGCGCGTCGCGGCTGTTCAGCCGCTCCTTGATCTGGCCCTGGAACTGCGGATCGAGCACACGGGCCGTCAGCACGAAGCTGGCGCGCGCGAACACGTCCTCGCTCAGCAGCTTGACGCCTTTGGGCAATAGACTGTGAGCATCGATGAAGGCGCGCACGGCGTTGAACATTCCTTCGCGCAGGCCGGCCTCGTGCGTGCCACCAGCCGGCGTCGGAATCAGGTTCACATACGACTCGCGCGCGATCGGCCCGTCGTCACTCCACGCCAGCACCCAACGGGCACCCTCCCCTTCAGCGAAGACTTCATCATCCGCGTCGGCGTAGCCCTCGGCCTCGAACAGCGGCAGCAGCGGCTCGGCGCCGAGTGCGCCGAGCAGGTACTGCTGCAGGCCACCGTCGTAGCGCCAGGTCGCCTGGCGCCCGCTCTTCTCGATCCCTAGTGTCACCGTGGTGCCCGGCAACAGCACCGCCTTGCTGCGCAGCAGCCGCTCGAGTTCGTCGAGCGGCACGATCGCGGTGTCGAAGTACTTGGTATTCGGCCACACCGTCACCCGCGTGCCGTGTCTGGGCTCACCGCTTTTCGCCAGCCGGCTCGTCAGCCGCTCGCGCACCTCGCCGTCGGCAAATCCAATCGTATACACCTTGCCATCGCGCCAGACCGTGACGTCGAGCCGTCGTGCCAGCGCGTTGGTCACCGACACGCCGACGCCGTGCAGGCCGCCCGAGAACGAGTACGCGCCGCCGGCGCGCTTGTCGAACTTGCCACCGGCGTGCAGCCGCGTGAAGACAATCTCGACCACGGGCGCGTTCTCCTCGGGATGCAACCCCGCCGGAATGCCGCGGCCGTCGTCCTGCACAGTGATGCTGCCCTCGGCGTGCACGACGACATCGATCTGCCGGCCGAAGCCAGCGAGGATCTCGTCGGCGGCGTTGTCGATGACCTCCTGCACGATATGCAGCGGACTATCGGTGCGCGTGTACATGCCTGGCCGCTGGCGGACGGGTTCGAGCCCCTTGAGCACGCGGATCGAGGCTTCGTCATAGTCGGCGGCAGCGCGGGTGCTGCGGGAACGGGGGATGCTGGCCATGAATACAGAGACGAAGAGAAGAACTCAACAATGCCGCCGGGCGACCTTGTCCACAATGACTGTGGATAAACGGTCGGCAAAACCCAAGAAAACACGCAGCGACGCGGCTTGTACTGGAGTGCTCAATTCAAGCGCACCTTCAGTGGCGCCACGGCGAGTTCAGCGCAAACCGCACATCTGCGCCAGCGCCGCCCAGTCCAGTTGCAGGTCCGGATGCAGATAACCGACGAAGCCGACGGCCAGCAAGGCGGCCACTGCCGCCCACAGTGCGGTGCGCCGAAGTCCCAGCAAGGTGCTGCGGCTCGGCATCTGCTCTACGGCCTCGCACCGGCGGCGCGCTGCACCATCGGCCGCTCATCGATTGGCCAGGCCAGCGATGCCGCGGCCAGCGCCAGGACGATACCCAGCCACCAGACCAAATCGTAGGAGCCGGTGCGCTCAAAGGTCCAGCCACCGAGCCAGACACCGATGAAGCTGCCGATCTGGTGGCCGAGAAATACCAGTCCGTAGAGCGTCGCCGTGTAGCGCAGGCCGAAAATCTGGCCGATCAGCATGTTGGTGAGCGGCACCGTGCCCAGCCACAGCAACCCCATTCCGGCGGCGAAAACGTACAGCACCACCGGTGTCAGCGGAAAGATCAGCAGCAGGGCGATGAAAACCGCGCGCAGGGCATACAGCCAGCCGAGCAGCATCTTCTTGCTGTGGCGGCCGCCGAGCCAGCCGCAACCATACGAACCAACCACATTGAACAGCCCGATCAGTCCCACCGCCAGCGCGCCGTCCATTGCAGACAAGCCGCGATCAACGACGTAGGAGGGCAGGTGCAGCGTGATGAACGAGACATGAAAACCGCAGACGAAGAAACTCCAGAACAGAAAATGATACGAACGGTGGCCGAGCGCCTGCCTGAACGCGACAGCCAGCG